>JBIJCS010000477.1:0-3968 GCA_044344575.1 Pirellula sp.
CCGAAGGGGATTGGGCCGTTATGAAGTACGGTGGTACCACGCCGGATTGTCCAAGAGTTCGCATTGGTTTGGGTGACGCTGAATGCGTCGTTTCCTGGTGTACCTAAAATGACGAGTGGGGGTTCATCGACGTCGATAACATCCACGGTGAGGACTTGGTCGAACGATCTACCTTGTGGATCGGTAGCTCGAACGCGAATGGAGTGGGATGTTTTCGTTTCGTAGTCGAGTGGTTGCTTGAGTTTGAGGGAGTTACCAACGATTTCGAAGAGAGTGTTGGAGGAAGATCCCTCGCCAGCGACGAGGGCGTAGGAAGCTAATATTGTGTTGGAGAACATGTCACTTGCCGATAGGGAAGCGATTGTTGTGCCGACAGCGGTAGACTCCAGAGTGGAGGAGTTGGCGGGAGCGATTGCTGTGATGGGGCGATGTAGATCGATGATAAAGACATCGCGAACGCCGTTGGTGTCATTGGGGACGAGATCACCGACATCGCTATGAATTGCAAATTTGGAGCCATCTGCAGAAATGCTAGAGGTGAACACCGTATTTAACGTTCCGTTGGTGGAGAAGGTCACTTCGTAGCGTTTGGAAAGACCTGTGACGACATCGTATGTTGTAATTCCTCGATAAATGACGTCATCAACCTTATGCATCGCATAGGTCGTAACCGAACTACCATCTAAAGCGATGGCTGGACTAATGTGGATTGAATTGACTGCTCCGCCCGGGTTGAAAGCACTGCTGATCCTTTGGTTCGAGCCCGTTGTGGTATCAAAAAGATAGACTTCCCAATTCTGAACATAGGCAAGGTATCTACCGTCCCCGCTGAGGGAGGCTTGCCAACCCTGGGTGTCATTGGTGGTTCTCGTTGGGATATCGTACCTAGCACCCGTTTTCAGGTTGAAGACACTGTAGCCGACAACACCAGGGGTAATGCGTGCACCGTCACCTCGAGAAATGGCGACATGGGTACCATCGGCGCTCAAAGAAGCGTAGAGTAGTGGTGCATCGGTAATTTCAGTGATAAGGGAATTTTCGCGTGTGAGCATATCCATTACGTAAATTCGGTATCGATACGAAGTGGTTGTTACATATTCCCAGTTGCTATATGTGACGTATCGACCGTCTGCACTAATTGCATAAGGGGGTTGTCCGGTAATTGCACCGCCATTAAGTCCTATAAAGTTACTGGAAGTGACCAGTTCGGTTTTTGCTGTTTGCGCGTCATACAGAAAGACACTTTGTGTTTTATTGTTATCTCCGAGACCGAAATCGTTGTCGGCACCGAAGAGGATAAAACGACCGCTGGCGCTGATGGATGGGAATCTTGCGTTGACGGCGGAGGGTGGGCTCACGAGGATGATTTCACCCGTGAGAAGATCTTTGCGAACCACACCGTTGCTGGAAGTTGTCTTCTCTGGGTGGAGGTTCGTTGATTGGGTCGTGTAGGCGACGTATCGACCGTCGGCACTCATGGCAGGATTTTGGGAGAGATTGTCTCCTTGAACGCCTGTCGCTGATACGCTTGCGCGGGTGACATACGGGCCGCTACCATCTTCCTTTGCATCGTTGATAGCGATGCTCATGACCGATTCGAGGGATCGGTTGTTGGGGTCGGTAACGCGGATGCGTACCGTGTAAGTGGGCTTGGTCTCGTAATCGAAGATGCGATTGGAGACCAAGCGGTTGTCAACGATGGAGAAGGCATCGTTGTCGTCACTTCCTGCTCCGGGGATCAAGCTGTAGGTGTATTCCCAGCTTGGGCGCAGTTCGTAACCGGTAGCCGCTAGGAACCCGACGACGGTTCCTGATGCGGAGAGTTCGGCGATTGAGTTGTTGGTCAGGGTGATCGATTTCGGTCCGAGTTCTTCGGGAGCGAGGGAGTTTGCGATGAGCGTCGCGGTGTTTCCGAATTCGGAGGAAGGATCAGCGGCGATGGCAGTGATACGTTCGCCAACGCTTGGGTTGTTTTGTAACGAGGTTAGGGGGAGAACGAATCGGAATCGGTTGGTGGAATCGGATCCGACGTTGGTGCCACCGACGGTGGAGGAATCGTAGGATCCGGAAGAGTTGTCTTGATCTTGCATTCCCCCTTCGAAGACGCGAGCGATGAATGACATTCCTTGTCCAAGGCCGTTTGCGTAGGGCAGCGAGGTATAGAGATCGAATTCGGTACCTGGGCGTGCGAAGCCTTCGACGATCAGCGATGTATCGGTACGTCGAGCGGAGGTGATGACAGGTGCATTGCGTACGGAGTCAGCATCGGTTGGGTCGTTGGGGGTTGGGCCAGCGGTCCCGAGGTCGATCGCGATGGAGGAGTTGTTGAAAAATTGGTTATGTCGCAAGGTATGAATATCGCTTTGGGGGACATCGATACGGACGCCGACGGAATGGAACGCGATATAGTTTGCGAACTCAGGATTTGGCCCGCCGATTTTGGTAAGCTTGGCTTGGTCGGTTACCAGGATTCCTGGTCCTGCGTTGGGGAGTGGGGAGGACCGATCGGCGGTGGTGCCGAGGGTGTTTCCGGAGATAGCGTTTCCGGAAGCAGATGGGCCGGTGATCCGTACGGCGGGACCTAGGAGGCCCGAGATGAGATTTCCTTCGGAGGTGTCGTTGGATAGGTCGCCATCGGTACCGATGAAATTATTTGCAGCATTGGCAACAACGACTCCAGCGTATCCGCCTAAAGATCTAGTTCCGGTTTCATCGGTACCGATGTAGTTACCTTGGATTCGATTTCCGGTTGCGTTTGCGCCGATGATTTTCAGGGCAGCGGAGTCGGAGGTTGTGTTACCGACGAGTATATTTCGTGCCGATGGGGTTGAGCCACCGATGATTTGGTTCGGTGCGTTTTCGATTTGGATTCCGTGGGAGCCGTTGGGTAGAGCGTTCGTGAACTTTTTACCGCCGGAGCCCATAGCAAAGATGTTCGCGATGTCCGTTTCGGAAAGGGCTTTTGAGTAGATTGTCGGTTCATCGATTTCACCGGTGAAGTAATATGCGTCACCGGGATTCACAGAAGGTGGTCGATGGTAACCAATGGTAATCGGGTCTGGTTCGCCATCATTATCGCCAATGTACTGGAAGGAGCTTAACGGTTCCGACTGCACTGGAATTCCATCTACATAGAGCGTCGCTCGTTTGTTTTCGACGTCTCTGACCATTGCTAAGTGATGGTAGTTTCCATCAGAAATCATGTTTGCATCCATGAGCACTTGGGTTGTTTGAAAGCTATCTCTCAATAACACGTATGCTTTTCCATCGGTCATCCCAACGGTCCATTGGGAATTAGCACCACCACTCGGACAATAACCGCCGCATTCGTAATTTTCTATGATTACTGAATTCGCAAGCGATGAAGTTTTCACCCATAGTTCGACAGAAAACGAGTTGTATCCAGGGACTAGCGATGCAGCGTACGGAATCAATAGGGCTTGTGCACCGTTGAATTGGAAGGCTTGTCCGACCTTCCCGGGGGTGTAGGCTCCATCGTAATAGTAGCCATTGTTTTGGTTGTAGTAATCGTTGATATTGCCTTCGGCTTGGTACCAACTGACGGCTCCATCGGGGATGAAGCGTTCATCGATTCCGATTCGATTTCCTAGGACTTTATTGCCGGAGGTATTGGAGTCACGGAAGGTGATACCGTTGAAGGTATTTCCCGAGATGAGATTTCCTTCGAGTGGATCGCTTGAGCCATCGGCGTTGGTACCGATGGTATTGTTGGAGGCGCCGGCGAGGACACCGATACCGTTTCCGTTGGGCAGGGGTGTGAAGCGGTTGATTGCGGTGCCGATGAGGTTGCCGGCGATTCGGTTTTCTGACGTGCCTACGTTTTCAAGTTTGATTCCCCAGTCGGTATTACCAGAGATGAGGTTACCTTCGATGGCATCTTGGATGCCGTCGCCGTTGGTACCGATGACGTTATTTTTTGCGCTGCTAGTGATATTGACTCCGATGAC
>JBIJCS010000063.1:0-13600 GCA_044344575.1 Pirellula sp.
CGTACTCTTCACTCCTGCCCGCGCAAGGCCAGGCATGCGGATAATCAGGGGAACGCGGGTGTCACATTCGAAATTGGTACCCTTGCACCATCGCTTCTGCTCACCTAACGCAAATCCATGATCTCCACACAACACAACCATCGTGGACTTCGATAAACCATTAGCATCCAAAGCATCGAGCAACCTTCCGATCTGCGCATCGACGTAAGCCACGCAAGCATAATAGCCATGCCGCAGCGTTGTTGCCATTGGTCCGTCGATCTTCTCATCCCGAGGGATCCCACGATATCCACCCAATTCACGATGCGTATGATAAGCCTCCTCAGGCGCATCGATCACAAGGGACATGTGCTGATTCTCCGTGTCTCGCAACATGTTCAAATCGATCAAATCCCAATACTTTTTGGGAGCATTAAAGGGAAGGTGTGGCTTGAAAAAACCCACCGCTAACATGAAAGGTTTGTCGCTAACCCCCAATGCATTTAGCTTCTCAATCGCCAAACCCGCCAGCTTTCCATCCGGATACACGTCGTCTGCTACATCAGCGGATTCCCAAGCGAACCCCTTCCCGTCCGCTTGCTTGGACTCCACCGCGTTCTTCCATCCCCTCTGTTTCAGGATTTCAGGTTCTGTCCATGATATCGGATCCAGCTCCTCTTGATCACCGCTGAAAACCTTCCCTAGACTCACCGTGTGATACCCATGCTCCTTCAAATGCTGAGGGAGTGTAACTAAGCCTGAATCGCTATCTCGAAACCGATTTCGATTATGCCAAACCCGTGTATTGTCTGGCAATCGCCCCGTAAGCATCGCAGTACGAGACGGACCACACACAGCCTGCATACAATAAGCCCCATCAAACAATCGTCCACCCATCGCTAATCGATCGATATTCGGTGTCTTCGCAATCGAATCCCCGTAGCAACCAAGCGCAGGCCGTAAGTCATCGACAATAATAAACAATATGTTTCGGCGATCCTCAGCAAATCCAAGCACGAGCATCAACCAATGAACGTAGACGAAAAACAACCCGATAACAAATGATCGAATACTGCTGGACATGAGTTCTACCTTCATTAGTTCCAGTCTCCGACGGACTCAATCCCCACCGATCATCGTCTTGATAGATCGCGATAAACTCTCGATAAGACACTCTAAACTGCCTGCAGAAGTCGCTGCAATCACTTCCTGATAAATCTCATATCCGTAGACACTCGCCGGTGGAATATAACCGGGTTGCCAATCATTCGTTAAAGTAGTAACCACCACAGCATAACCGGGGAAACGCTCTCGCAAGGTCTTCTGAAAAACCTGGTAGATCTCCCCAGGTAAAAAGACCCATAACACGTTCCCCATCCACCCCACTTGGCATCGCAACGGATACGATCGACCAGGCTCAAGGTACCTCAGGCGTGTCAATTGACGCGTTCGTTGCTCTACCTGCGCTCGACAATCGCGAACTCGGTCCTGGTTACCCACCTCTCTCGCTTTACTCTCCTCTGCCAACCAATGCTCCCGTTCCGATGTCGTTTGTTCGATCGTAGGCAGATCATGCCGATACGGTAAATCCACCACAACCTCTTCCCATCTCCACTCCCGATGAAGTCTCCTCTGTGACTCATCTGGAGCCTCGTGCTGCCAAGTCCCAATTGCAGTCCCCGAAATCACAGGCCCCTTATAACGATACTCCGTCTCCGGAGGGGGGATGGTCGCCAAAGCCGACAACGCTGCATAACCGACTTGCTTCCCATTACGGTCCGCAACTCGCGTATCCCCAACGAATCCTTCACGCGGCCCAAGATCCCCAGAAGCCCCCTGCAGAAACACACAAACACCACCCTCGATTCCCTCAATCGTTTCCCGCATCGCACCAACCCAATCTGGGCTGATTAACGTATTGTCCCACGCGAGTGTCGTCGGGTGGCAAGCGTAATTCACGATCGTGCCCAAACACACTCCGCTGCTATTGGTAACCTTCATTACCAGCAACGTATCATCGGCTAATCCATCGGGATTCAACCCGCACACAAAGCGACCGTTCTCTTGATCGTAGTAATCTCGATGCGCTGCCAACGTACAACTTCCGCGTACAACAACCATCGAAGCGGCTTCGAGTCGCTTCCTCGCTTCACAAGCCAACTCTCCTAGCCGTGTTGCCAACTGATCCAAGTAAGGACCTAGCAACTCCCCACCCGGCAACTCGCTGCGACTCCGCGACATCCAACCCGCTCCATGCGTATGGGTCAAGGTCACCAACACATCCTTCGGTGAAACACCTGTCGATTGGTGAATCTTGGATCGGATGGACTGAATCTCCTCGGGATCTAGGATGCAGTGATCTAAACTGACCAAAACCTTGGACTCTCCTACAATACCGTTGGCCTCCCATTGCTCCACCGGGGCAATCCATACCAATTTTGCTTCGAGCGGTCGATGAACACCGGTGGCACGATCATGCAACGCAGCCCCCCACATGCGATGATAAATTCCTACAGGCGGAGTAATATCACCGCTTGCAAATCCTGCACGACAAATCGCCTGCGGTGTCTTAATCGATTTCATCCTGATCTCCAAATAAAGTCCCCTGAGGATTGAGCAGTGCCCAACAGACCGCGTCGATCGCCATCACAGCAGCAAATAAAAAGAGAATGAGATTCCAGTTCCCTGTTTGAGCTACCAACCAACCAGCAGTTAACGGGAAAAGCGACGCGCCAAAGTTCCCAAACATATTCATCGTACTAAACACCGTTGCAACATGCTTACCCCCGAACGTAATTGCAACCGCATACCCACTAACCCCTCCAAATGTCGCAAAAAATGCTCCCAGCGAAATCAGCCCAATACTCTGATTTGTGTCGCTCACAAAGTACGACAGAAGGATCAACACCGAACAGCAACTCATCCCAACAACCGCAATACCTTGACGACTAAGGCGTGCATTGCCTGTCTTCTTCAATAACCAATCGGAGAAAAACCCTCCCGTCAAACTTCCGACCACACCTCCTATGCCTGCAACTGTCGTCAATATCCCAGAATCCAACTGCGAAACACCTCGCGTCTTTTGGAGGAACGTCGGAAACCAAGTCGTAAAAAACACCATACCCGCCGCACGAAAAAACTGCTGGCCACACAGGAGCAACAGCGGGACACTTCGCCACATCCGCGACCAATCAACAGCAGATCGCTCCTGCCGATTCTCGTCCGAACTTGGTAACATCTGCCGAGATACCAACCAAAGAAACACCACCGTCCAAAGAACGCCCGGAATCGCATAAGCCATCAACAACAAACGCCATCGCTCAATCCCCATACTTTTGGATTGCTCTGTCAGCCCCTCCAGAAAATACGCAGCCAACATCGGTGCAATCGCACCTCCAATGGTCATCCCCGCCGCCAACAATCCCGTCGAACGCGCCCGTTCCGACTCCGGAAAAATTCGGCCCAAGGCCTTGGCTGCACAAGGAAACGCGCCGGCTTGGGCCGCACCCATCACGCCCCAGAGCAACAACAAGGAGTAAAAACCCGTAGCAAAACCACTGAGCAACGTAGCCATAGACCATGCTATCGTAAAAATCGCCAAAGCGCGGCGACTGCCAAGCCGATCCGCGAACCATCCCGATGGAATCTGCATCAGTGCATAAGCAAAGTACCACGCAGACTGAATGGCACCCATCTCCTTTGCAAGATCGCCGAAACGCAAATCACTGGCAATCTCCTCTGCTGGTACACTCAACGCTGCCCGCTGAATGTAGGCTATCGCAGCAGATGCACAAAGCAATGCTAGTACCAAATACCTCCCAGTCATTGTCCCTTATGTCCATTCCCACCGGTAACTTCCGATAGTCTTAATGCACTCTGTAAACACTCGAAAAGACGATCAACTTCATCGCAGGTCTCCGGATCCAACTCCCACCGATAGGGAGGTATGCGCAACGTATTTCTAAAGATCCCTCGCTTTTGCATCAAGTACTTTTCAATCGCTAGAAACCCGTCGAGCCCGGCTTGCAATTGCAATGCAGTCAACGCACAAATCGGTAACGATAGTTCATAGATCCTCTTCTCATCGCCCGCTTGCAAAGCTCTCCACAACGCCACAATCCCATCGAGCAAATCAGTACCAGGCATCGTCCCAACAATTCCTCGCCGATAACAATCCACAAGGTTGATCCCACCCGATCCCTCGAAAATACGCGCCTTGCCCTTGCTCGCATCACGTAGCTTCGAAAGATTCGGTCCTAATGGACTCGCTTCTGGCTTGAAACAAATACGATGTTCGCCAAATTGGTCCAAAAGACGCAAATAAACACTCAAATCAATCGCCGCACCGACGTAACTCGATGCATCTTGGACCACAAGCGGAATTTCAATCGAACTTGCAATCCCGCTGAAATACTCAACCGTCTTCTCACCACTCAATCCCGTCGCAACCGGAGGAATCGCCATGACAGCGTCGGCACCAAGCGATTCCGCATGCTTCGCAAATTCAATCGCCTCACGAATACTCTCAGCACCAACGCTGATCACACTCACCCCACGCCCCCTTACCGCTTTACATACATAGGTTGCTATTTCACGCCTACCCAGATACCCCAGTCGTAAGGTCTCACTGACCATCGCAACCACAACCCCATCAGCTCCCGTGTCAAATGCCCAATCTATTTCCTTCTCTAAGACCTCGATGTCGATGCTTAAGTCATCCCGAAACGGTGTATGCAGAACAGGTAATACACCTCGCAAGAGCGGACGTGTTCCTTGCATCGATGCCAACATACTCGCCCCCTCCGATTGCCCTATCCCTTGATTGCTCACGTTGCCAACTCTTTCTATTTCGTGGATCTACCAATCTCCTACGCCTCCGTCCGCGTAGAACACTCGCTGCAGAACCTCTTGCTGAAACGGATGCTTGCGCACCTCTTCTTCGTCGATGGTAACCCCAAGCCCCGGCTGGGTATTAGGGGTGACAGTACGAGTTTTCTTATCCAAACCATACCCTTCTTGCACCACCGCATCTCGCCAAGGCACATCGCTGTGGACCGACTCGCAAATGATATAGCTCGGTTGGGAGAATCCAAACTCGATCGATGCAGCTGTACTGACTGGACCTTGGGGATTATGCGGAGCTAATGCAATTCGATAAGCATCGGCAAGAGCCGCTACACGTCGTGCTTCGGTAAACCCTCCGCAATGAGTCAAATCCATTTGACAGATCTCACAGCCTCGCGCTGCAAACAGATCTCGAAACGCGGCCAAGTGAGTCACACGCTCGCCAGTTGCTATCGGAGTACTCACCGCTGCATTGATCGCGGCCAAACCCTCAATGCTTTCCGGCCAACAAGGCTCCTCGAGAAAGTAAAGACCGTACGGCTCAAGTACTTTTGCAAATTGCAACCCCATTGCCGGCGAAGGTCTCGCATGGCAATCCACCATGATATCGATCGCATCACCTACAGCCTCTCGCATCGCAGCAACGCAAGCCTCCGCTGACTTGATCGGTCGCAATCCTTCGATGGGCATTGTAGAAGGTACCGCCATCGATTTGAACGCTGAAAACCCCTCAGCGACCGCCTGCTGCGCCAATTCTCCAAATCGCTTCGCATTGTCGACCGGCGTTTCGTAAAAACTCTCCATGTCACCTCCACCGAGATGGCAATAAAGACGAATCTTGTCCCGCACCCTTCCTCCCCACAACTGATGGCAAGGTACGTCGTGGTGCTTTCCAAGAATATCCCAGAGTGCGATATCGATACCTGCGATCGCCGTCGATCGCACGATTCCATTGCCGTGCCAAAAGTGCTGCCGCCACATCATCTGCCATAGATGCTCGATACGAGTCGGATCCTCTCCGATCAGTAATTGCGACAAGTCTTCAATTGCCCCGATTACACCACGCGTATGCCACTCCAATGTCGCTTCCCCCCAACCGAAAAGTCCCGGCTGGTCGGTCAAGACTTTGACGAAAATCCAATTGCGCATCCTTGCGTGGCATACAAGCGTTTCGATCCCCGTTATCTTCATCGCGTTCTACTATCTCACTTCCTAATGTTTCTGCTCGCTCTGTGAATCGGCTACAGTCTATGCGAATCGGCAAACAGAATTTCGTAGTACATCTATGAATTCCATCACGCTGACTTCGGTACAGACCAATGCCCATCCTGACGGTAAGTGCGACTAAGCAGCGCATTTGCCCTCACATCATTCGTAATCGCTTGAATCTTGGGGTCGAATATAACCTGTGCTTGGGTGCGTACCGATATGTTTGCCAAATGAATCAATGCGGTCGATTGATGCCCAATTTCAATCTCCGCGCTAGGCTTTGCACCCGTTTCAATCGCGTTCAAGAAATCCTCTTGGTGACTAGAAGGCAATGAAACACTCTCTTGCGGCTTGGGATTATCGACAAGCTTATTATCCTCCGACCACAACATCACCTTCCCGCGTTTGCTCACCATCAACATCCCTTTGGTCCCATGGAACTCGATTCCGCAGTCGCAGTTGTACGGGTAGTTCTTCGACCAAATTCGCATCTCAAAAATCAGCTGCTTACGATGCCCAACTTGCCCGTCTCCCGGCCACTCGTAAATACACGTCGCATGATCCGGGAACTGCTGATCATCGTCAAAGTAGTACTTACCACCCAATGCAGTTGCCATCGCCGGGAATCCGTCAACTCCCAAACCCCATCGCGCTATATCGATCTCATGGGCCCCATCATTACCGATATCCCCCGTACCGAAATTATGCCACCAATGCCAGTTGTAATGGAACCTATTCTCTTGGTAAGGCATAAAACTGGCTGGGCCAACCCAAGTGTCGTAATCGATGTGCCCCGGAACCATCGAGGGGGCAGCTTTACCTATGTCTCTTCTCCGCTGGACGTTCCATGCTCTTGCCATCAACACATCGCCGATGGCCCCCTCCCTCAGCATCTGTATTGCATCGACTACCAAACGGTTGCTGCGACTCTGTGTCCCGTGCTGAACGACTACATTGTTCTTTCTAGCTGCCGCAACAAGCATCGTACCTTCCGCAAAACTATGACTACAAGGCTTCTCAACATAGACGTGCTTTCCTGCGTCACAAGCCATAATGGCCGCAGGCGCATGCCAATGATCCGGCGTGGAAATCACAACCGCTTGGACTTCGCGATCATCGAAGACCCGCCGCATATCGGTCGTCCCCTTCGCCCCAGTCGCATTCTCGAAATCTGCCAACCGTTTCTTATCGGGATCGCACACCCAAGCGATCTGAGCAAGCTTCTGAAATTCATCCCGATGAGATCCCGCTCTACCTCCGCAACCGATCAATGCCACTTTGATCTTTGCGTCACCACGCGTCGCAGCTCGCAGTCCTTTTGTCAGCCCCAACGTAGTAGCAGTAGCAACTCCCAGAAACTTTCGTCTAGTAGAATTCATAGATCGCTGTACCTTCCGTTCTTGATCGCTCATCGCAGCAGCTCCCCTAGCTTAGGCTCTCCGTTTCAATCTCTGTATCCAATCGCCTGCCCCCGGAATGGCAATCGGCTTTTAGTGTAAGATATCGGACTCCCCAAGTGGGGGATGACTCGCTGATCTTAAGAAATTTAGCTTCCAACCTCCGTGCCTCCCCATGATTTTCATAACCGCTCTATTCCGGACTACTCGCGTTGCCACCCTGATGCTACCAAATCTTTGCCTCATCCTCGTTTTTACACTAACGGCGTTCGCGACTCCGTTATGCGTTGCACAAGAAAACCAGCCTCAAGGACAATCTTTACACCTTCGACAACCCGCATGGAAGTCACCCATTGTGTACAACGAAAGCTCCATCCTTTTGAAGGAAGGGGAAGCAAACCCCAAAGCACGACTAGCCTTCGTAGCCAAGAAGGTCTTGGAAGTACGATCAGCTCTCACGCACGAAAAATTCCTTGAGAATGTCCACTGGAAACTGCAACCCTCCGGCAACGAACTCGAATGGATCGGCACTCTTCCGTGCGCAGTGGTTTCCAATGCGGATCTCTTTCCACCCAGCGGTGCACCCAATAGTTACAAACATCGCGCAAGTAATCCGGAGCAAAACTTGCTGTACGCTCCGGGAAAATGGTTCCACGAACGAAATATTGAAATCACGTATCAGCGAACAGATGAGGAATCGCTTCCCAAATCCAAATCCCTACCGGCTTTGAAGATAACCCAACGCAAATTGCAGTCGAAAGCTAATCTTACTATCGCAATCAGCGGCGATAGTATCTCTACCGGACTCGACGCCTCCGCCACCACCGCGACAGCTCCCAATCAACCCGGCTATCCTGAACTGCTGGTGTCACAACTACAAATGGAATCTGGATCGAAAATCACGCTGGTTAACCGATCGGTTCCCGGATGGAGCATCGCAAACGGTGTCCAAGACCTCGACACACTTCTCGAATCCAAACCCGACTTGCTAATCGTCGCCTATGGCATGAATGATGTCGGTCGGCGAGCCCCAAACTGGTTCACCGAACAAGCGATCAAGATACGGAACCGAGCTCGGGAACTGCTTCCAGACCTCGAGATCATTTGGGTCACCCCCATGCTCGGTAACCGAGAGTGGATTCATACACCTCGCGAAATGTTCTTCCAGTATCAAACAGCACTTCGAGAATCAATTACCCAGGCCCAGGCGATTGACGGAAAAGTAGATACCATTGCAGATGTCACCCAAGTGTGGGAACTCATGTCCAAACAGAAACACGATTTGGATTACACGGGAAACGGCCTAAATCACCCAAACGATTTTGGACACCGTCTTTACGCTCAAACCATCCTTGACCTAATCCCATCTCCCTAACCACTCTGACCGACTTCGCAGGTTTTGATTCAATGCGCAAAACACCAATTGCGCTACACCAAAACAGAGCAGATCTCGCCCATGCAAAAATCGTCGGATTTCTCTCTCCCACCAAAACCCATCACAGACTATCGATCGCAACCTCAAACCAATTGCCAAACAGGTAGCAGAAGCAAAGAAATTTGTAGCACCTGAAAAAAAGTTTGACCAAATCGGAGGGAAAAAAACAAACGACGATAAAATCCATTTTGCACACACACTGTTTGAAAATTCTATCAGTGGTTTGAGGTACAAACATGGAACGGACAAGTCAACCGACGTCGTTGGTAGTGATCGACGGAATCGAATGCAGGATCGTCAAGAAGATTTCTGACGATACAGCGACTTCAATTTTAGCACTCCTATCCGATGACCCATCCAATTGGCCGGAAGCGATTAGCATCTGGCCGAGAGTCCAGACGAAGCACCTAAGGTTACTCCCAAAAGATTTGGCACTCTTGCCCCTTCGACGTGATGAAGTCACCCAAGAATTGCAAGCCTCCGCCGCTTGGATTGCAATCGACTTCAACTCAAAACGTATCTTTACCGGTGGTGAATTCGAGAAGATCCGTCGTGACGAAGAACTCGTCATGGGAAAAGACGAGCGGGGAAACGATGATGGTTTTGTAGCAATTCACTTACCTCCCTGGTGGGAACTGCACTGCGATTGCAATCCGCATGAGATCGACCTACCACGAGAAAATCCCCCAAAGAAATCGATAGTGAACCGCGAAGTCCTCTACGGAGAACCCCTATTTCGCTCCATCGCAAAACTCGTCTTCCATCACGCAACTTCTGCACGCTGGGAACAGAAAAACGCTGGGCGAAATAAAAGGGAGAGATACCCCTTCACGGTCGCAGTCCACCGCGATTGGCTTATGACACCTCGCGATGACTTAGATGGTCAAGTGCCTCGTGAACTCTTGCACGGTGCCATTCACTGGAGCGATCGAGTCACGCATTTCCAAGAAATCCGCTACGAAAATGGAGAACCATTGGTGGCCGTTCCCAAGGATTGGATCGGATATTCCACAGCACCCATGGGTAGCCAAGAGTTGTGCATCTATTTCGCCTACTGCCGAGAAGTGATCGAAGCAGGTTGGAATTGGTGTAATAGTAACGAAGGAAAATACGTCATCAAAAAGAACAAGGATGTAATACCGAGACTAGCCCGCTACCTAGCCCGTATCGCCACCCGTTGGCTTGATTCCTCGTTTGACGAAGGATCCTCGCCGAACTTCATCATCGAATGCGATCGAAGACGCGTACCCAGAGGAGCGAATACTCCAATCCAAGGCATTGATGGTGTAGAACCCAGTCCACATATCCTCGATTGCAGTTGTCCTTTGTGCCTCATGATGGCGGAAGGGTTTTTCGGAACCCAATTCAATCACCTCGATGGACATATGCTCGACCTCGACGATGATTTCGTTTTCTCTATGTATGAAACTGAAAAAGAATGGGAGGAAAACAGCTACTGCTTACCCGCGTTCTTCCCCGGTGATGAATGGGCTGACGACCTCGATGATGACGAAACTAGCCCTTACTTCGACAGTGCTGACAATAGCTTTTTCGATTCCACCAAAAGAAATTTCTTGCAAATGTTCAGCAAATACGACGAAGAGGAAGACGATATAGACGAGGACAACAACGAAGATCAAATACACGCCGTGAATCAAGCACACGCCATGAATCAAGCACACGCCATGAATCAAGCACACGCCATGAATCAAGCACACGCCGAGCAATCCACAAACTCAAATCGCTCTCGCCTGAATCCATTTGAATCGTCTTGGATAGGCGTTGAGTCTAGTCGCCCAATTCCAGGCGATCGACAAGGATTTGTTAAACTTGCATTCATGCTCACGGAGATCATCGGAATCTTAAAATGCCACGACGATTCGCAACATGCAATCGAGGAACTGAATCAAGCGTTTTCGGCATATCGCAAGTCACGCGCAGAGAACCACATCAGTACAGCGACCGCTCTCAAACAATCGCTCGAGATGCTGGGGAATCGCTATCCCGTTCTCATCTCCAAATCAGCAGACCTGCAAAGCCATATCGATGAGACAACCCGAACGAACTTCGCAACCCAAGATGGTTAGCGATTAGGTTACTCAAGAAAAACGCAAAGGTCACAGAACAGTCCTTTGCGGCATTGATCACCGATCGGGAGCAGCGAGGCTTGCTTGAGCAGACCATCTAATTCTTCTCGTTCGCCGCTTTTGGCGCGGCGAATGGTTGTACCGGTACATCATTCGCCTGCGGTGCTCCCGGTGTGCTACGGCCTTCGTCGATGTACTTCTTCATAAGAGACTGTAGGTCGCTTACGATTTGAGGGTGCTGAGCATATAAATTATCGCGCTCCGCGATATCCTCACGAAGATTGTAGAGTTCGCCAGAATACGAATGAGCGACATATCCACGCTCCTCCTTAAGCCACTCTGGCTCTCCGTTACTCCCATTATCGTCTCCGGTCGGTGCATCGATCAGCACCCAATCTCCTTTCCGAATGGCAAACTTACCGCGTGCACTATGATGAACGATCGCTTCGCGCGCCGCACTGTCATTCGGTTTCCCAAGTAAGCTTGGTAGCATACTTACACTATCCTCGCCTGCATTTTCAGGAAGTTTCTGCACGAGGATTTCCGCAATCGTCGCTATGAGATCTACATGACAGATGACCGCTTCACTACTCATTCCAGCTTGAATTTTCCCGGGCCACCTTGCAATGAATGGGACACGATGACCACCTTCCCAAACATCCCTTTTGGCACCTCGAAGCGTCCCCGAACTACGATGTCCAAACTGCTCCACGCGATCGTAAACCCCAGGGTTTACTTCGCCCGTAACCTCCGCGCCGTTGTCACTTGTAAAAATCACTAACGTATTGTCCGCGACTCCAGCCCTCTCGATTGCATCGAGAACTTGCCCCACACTCCAATCGGTCTGATACACGAAATCTCCGTAAGCCCCAACCGTTGTCTTACCTAAGAACTCGGAAGACGGAACTACAGGATAATGCGGTGACGTCAACGCAAAGTACAAAAAGAAAGGCTTCTTGGCAGCTGACTGCTCCTCAACCCATTGAGCTGCGTGTTTCGTAAGCTCTGGCAGAATGTTCTCCAACTCCCATTCGGGAACCATCAATCCTGGAATATTGAAATTTTTTCCTTGCATGGGCAGGGCAGGGATTCCCACGGTTCGATCGTCTTGGAAAAAGCAATACGGAGGATAATTCGGAACAATCGTACCAAAGTAATGGTCAAACCCACGCGTAATCGGCCCGTCGCCGATGGGTTGATTGAAGTCAACATTGTTCAACGCATTCTTAACTCCACCTTGAACAGGCTTTCCGTCGCTCGTCGCGTAGTTCTGCCCAAGATGCCATTTTCCGACACAAGCCGTCGCGTAACCGTGTTGCTGAAGAAGTTTACCAACTGTCAAACGATCGGAGGCGATTAGGGGTTTATCCCATGGCCCCAATACGTTGCGTTGGAGCCGAGTTCTCCAAGCGTATCTGCCGGTCAGTAAAGCGTAACGGGTAGGAGTACATACTGAAGACGGTGTGTGCGCATCGAGAAAACGCATGCCTTGCGCCGCGAGTTGATCAAGCCGTGGTGTCGGAATCTTGGATTCGGCGTTGTAACATCCGAGATCTCCATAACCAAGATCATCCGCAAGGATATACACGATATTCGGTAAATCCTTCGCGGATGCAAAGGATGCAATGCAAATCACCCAAAAAATGCTCACCAGTCCTGTGATGCATGTACAAAGGTTTCGTAGTAGCAGAAAACCTGCCAAATGATTCACGCCCATGGTATTCCAATCGTCTTTCACTATCTCGTATTTGTCCAACCCTCGGACAGCTAGCTTAACCTATCCGTCAAAAAAATTTCGGAGATTTCGCAGACAACAGTATCCACGCTAAGACGAAAAACCGGGCTTTACGTCCTTTGTCCCGCAACGCGTCAAGCAAAAGGCTACCCGTTTGAAGTAGCGATCGTCAGCGGTAACGGTAGTTCCGGCGTCGTTCTTGCTGATCACCTGCGCAATGTCGATTGGAAAGTTCGTAACATGCAATTTATTCATCACGTCTCCGACTCCGAGTTGTCTGAAGTGGTTGCGAGGCCTCATACGAAACTTGCTGGCAAGGAAAAAGTACTCTTTGCCCAGCGAGACGCGAAGCTCGAAGCAGCTCGGGAAAGACGAAGGCTTCGGCGAGCTGAGGCGATACAAAACGTTGCATGATTATCCCGAATCGATTGAGCTGAACCTCACTTGAGCGGAGGATAGGGCACTGCTGAGAATCAACCACCTGTTGATGGATTACCGCGCCGTCTCAGATCCAGGATCGAAGAGTTACGTCAACCGAACCGACTTGGCGCACTCCTTTCCTTCGATTACGGCAAGAATGCGATAAATCCAAACGCTGGGATCTTGAAAATCTCAAAACAAATTAGTGACCGTTGCCCATTGACGATTAAAACCGATCCGACAGAACTCCATTTCACGCTGAACCAAAACACATTTCAGCCATCAAATCGGGAATTATTATAGTTTTTCCTGTAAACTTCGCACGCCCATCGTTGCAATTGCCCTTGGGGATCCGTTAGTCTAGTGGCGAAAAGAGTTGCCCGTTTTGTGGCGCACACACCGAGCTCTTTAGCTAGTCCTGTCAGGTTTTATGATGATGAATCACGCCCCGACCTTGATCAGCCCCTTGGCAACAATCTCTGTTGCTCATCGT
>JBIJCS010000478.1:0-3963 GCA_044344575.1 Pirellula sp.
AGCGCAGTCAATGGCGTCCTAACGGGCGTAGACCGTGGCTTGACCGTTTTGTTTGGTTCGGCGAACTCACGGCAGATCAAGCGATATGGGGAATTGGCGAAGCAGGTCGGTGAGTTAGAGCCACGGATGATGGCGTTGTCGGATGAAGAGTTACGCGAGCAGACGTTTCGATTTCGCAAGCGTTTAGCGGATGGTCAAACGTTAGACGACATCTTAGTGGAGGCTTTCGCGACGTGTCGCGAAGGTGGGCGACGTTTTCTTCGGATGCGTCACTACGATGTTCAGCTCATCGGTGGGATGGTGCTCAATGGAGGCAATATTGCGGAAATGATCACTGGGGAAGGCAAGACGCTGGTTGCGACTTTGCCTGCCTACCTCAACGCCTTGGAAGGCAAAGGGGTGCACGTGGTCACGGTCAACGACTACTTGGCCCGTCGTGACATGGAGTGGATGGCTCCGTTGTACATGGGGTTAGGGTTGACGGTTGGGAATATCCAAAGTGGCATGGAGAACGACGAACGGCAGAAGTCGTATGCTGCAGACATCACTTACGCAACGAACAACGAGTTGGGTTTCGATTACTTGCGCGACAACATGCGCATGGCATCGCGTGGAGACGACAAGTTCCCGAGTTACATGCAGCAAGTGCAAGGTCCATTGCATTATGCGATCATCGACGAAGTCGACAACATATTGATCGACGAAGCGCGGACACCGCTGATCATCTCTGGTCCAGCGACGCGGGATTCGTCGAAGTATGTCGAAGCGGATCGGGTAGCGCAGGGACTGAAGCGCGAAGAGCATTTCATCGTCAATGAAAAAGATCACACCGTCAATCTCACGGATGCAGGGGTTCGCGAAGCGGAGCGTCTTGCAGGTGTAGAGAGCTTCTACACGGTCGGCAACATGGAATGGCCTCACTTGATCGACAATGCGCTCAAAGCGAACCACTTGTACAAGCGCGACGTGAACTATGTGAATCGCGAAGGGGAAATCATCATCGTCGATGAGTTCACCGGGCGGTTGATGGAGGGTCGGCAGTGGTCGGACGGTTTGCATCAAGCGGTCGAAGCTAAAGAGCGAGTGAAGATCAAGGACGAAACACAAACGCTTGCGACAATTACCTTGCAGAACTTCTTCAAGCTCTACAAAAAGCTTGGGGGAATGACAGGAACGGCGATGACCGAGGCCCAGGAGTTCAGCAAGATTTACAACTTGGGTGTGGTCGCGATTCCATCGAATCGAGGGTTGCAACGGATCGAGTTCCCGGACGCGATTTATCTTTCCGAGAAAGAGAAGTACGAGGCGGTGGCGGATGAAATCGATCGAGTGCACAAGCACGACACGATTGAGTTCAAGGATCGCAAGCGGGGTTTTCTCATTGGCAAGATCGTCAAGGAAAACGATTCTTTAGTCACGGTGACGAAGGCCGACTCGAAAGAAGTCGTCGAAATCCCTCGCGCGGAGATCGACCACATCGAGCGTTCGGGTAGACCGATCCTCATTGGGACCGTGACCATTGAGAAAAGCGAGAAGCTTTCGCATCTGTTGGAGATGCGTGGGGTCAAGCACCAGGTGCTCAATGCCAAAGCCCACAAACGGGAAGCTGAGATTATTGCGCAGGCGGGTCGAATTGGTTCGGTGACGATTGCGACGAACATGGCGGGTCGTGGTACGGACATCATCCTCGGTGGTAACCCCGAAACGATGGCTTGGGCTCAACTGCAGCATAAATACGCTACTCGCTTGGATGTTCCTAAAGAAGAGTGGGAACAATTGGTCAAGCAGATCAGCGATTCGGAGAACATGGTCGTTGAAGGAGAGAAGGTTCGAGACTTGGGCGGGCTATATGTAATCGGTACGGAGCGGCATGAATCGCGTCGTATCGACTTGCAGTTGCGAGGTCGTTGCGGTCGTCAGGGTGACCCGGGCTCGAGCCGGTTCTTCTTGTCCCTCGAAGACGACTTGATGCGTATTTTCGCTGGCGACTGGGTTCGGGCCATGATGCAACGCATGGGGATGGGTAATGGTGAAGCGATCGAGAGCCCCTATGTTTCCAAGCGGATTTCTGGTGCTCAGAAGAAGGTAGAAGAAAGAAACTTCGAAGCCCGAAAGAACTTGCTCGAATACGACGAAGTCATGGACCATCAGCGCAAGCGGGTGTACACCTATCGTCAGCAGGTGCTCGAAGGAAAGAGCTGCCGAGAGTTGGTGATGCATCAACTTCGCGAACAGATCGAAAGCAATGTTGAACAATTTTGTGATCCGATGTTCGGTCCGGAATCGTATGCTCGCTGGGCTGGCCCACGTCTTGGGGTTCAATTAGAAGCCAAAGACTTTCGAGGGGTAGAGCCATCTGTCGCCATTTCGTATGCAAAAGATCAAGCGGAGCGAGCGGCAGAGACACAGATTCTCGATGCCATCGATGAGAATCTTCCCGCCGAAGAAGAGCAATCGGAGTGGAATTGGGAAGCGATGGTCAAATGGGTGAACAATCGCTTCAACACGACTTATACAGCAAGTGCGTTGAAGAAGATCGATCGCGACCGAATGGACGAAGAGTTCATCGCTAAATCCAATGCTTACATCGACGCGATTGATTTGAGCGAAGGGGAAGCCTTCCTCGATATGGATTACGGACTGAAAATGCTTTGCTCTTGGATGCAAAGCAAGTTTGGGATCACCTTGGGTATCGATGAACTCAAAGGGCTGGAGCCAGAGGTGATCAAACAGCAGATGCTCAACGCCGCAGAGACCGCGTATTTGCAACGCGAGGCACAGTATCCTGTTCTGGTTGGATTCCATCGCTTCCGAGAACAAACGGGCCCGAACAACTTCGTGATCAACGGCGCTGCCTTGGCGACTTGGGCCGCAGGACGATTCCAAAGTGACAGCGTCATCGACAAGCTACAAGCGGATCCAGAACATCCATTCGAAGTGCTTGTAGAGATCAGCCGGGAGAACGCGATCAAGTCGCAGCAGGTTTGGAGCTCGATTCTTGAGAAAATCGAATCCATCTACGGGAGAAATACATCGAAGAAGATGTCCGAGTTCGCCACAGGATCAAACTCCGCGCAAAGCCTTGCAGCTTGGATGCAATCCGAGCTGGACGTGAATGTCGATGCCACCGAAATCGCTACGTGGACGAAAGAAGAATGTCGTTCCAAGCTGAGTCAAGCTTACGACGACAAGTACCATCCGGAAATTCGCCGCATGGAACGAACGGTCTTGCTCTCGACCCTCGATTCCGCTTGGAAGGATCACTTGTTGGCCATGGACCATGTGCGTTCAAGCGTTTCATTCCGCTCGATGGGACAGATGGATCCGAAAGTCGAGTATAAGCGCGAAGGGATGCGTCTTTTCGAGAAGATGTGGCTTTCGATCGGCGAACGGATTACCGATGTGATTTTCCGTATGGAAGCAATCGATGAAGATCTCGTTGCGAACTCTTGGGTCGAGACGTCGGCTCGCCACGATAGCTACGATGCGACCCAGGAGCTTTTAGCGGAGAAGCTCATGGAGCAGAAGCAGGCGGAAATGCAAGCTGCCGAGCAAGCAGGCCGCAGCGCTAGCAGTTCGGAAGCCGAACCGGTCACGATTCGCAACCGATCAGAAAAAGCGGGGCGCAATGATGCATGTCCTTGCGGCTCTGGGAAGAAGTTCAAGAACTGCTGCATGCGCAAGCAAGTATAGCGCTTTGCATTCGTAGCCACCGTGCATTCGTAATTCGTAGCCACCGTGCATTCGTAATTCGTAGCCACCGTGCATTCGTAATTCGTAGCCACCGTGCATCCGTAGCCACCGTTCGCCAGACGGTGGAGATTTTCCTCGCAACATCCACCGCTTGGCAGCAGGTGGCTACCTTCAGTGTTGTATCCGTAGCCACCGTTCGCCAGACGGTGGAGATTTTCCTCGCAACATCCACCGCTTGGCAGCGGTGGCTACCTTCAGTGTTGTATCCGT
>JBIJCS010000506.1:0-3640 GCA_044344575.1 Pirellula sp.
TCAACCTCCCGAATAAAAAGAACACATCGATTCTTCTATGATCACCGACACTTCCAACGATCACCTTAAAAAACTTGGGCAGGTTGTTTGAAGAACGGGGAGCACTTACTTGGGCGGAACTATGAAAACCGAAACAATGCCCCAACCGTTTTACCCTGATCACTTCAGCCAGCAGAGCTCAGAGGTGAGAAACCAATCTAGACTCAACTTGCTCCCCATGGGTTGGCTTCGCGGCTGCTTCCTTCTCTTCGCATGTCTCTCGGGAAATCTTGCCGATGCCCAACAAAACAACGCCGAGACATTCTGGATGCCAAAGACATCTGCAATCTTTGAAAATCACTTGGGAGAACGTAAAGAACCGGTAGATGTAAACCTACCTTTCAATCCCACCAAACGAGCTGACGGCTGGCTGATCGATGTCGCGACGCGTGTGCGTGAATCAGACATGCTGCCACTTACCCAAGCTCTTTCATACTACGATACTATTCTTGCCGCCGAACCACAAAATGGGTTCGCTTACGTTTACCGTGGTCTAATTCACAAGCACAATCAGAATATTGAACTAGCTAGTCAGGATTTCACGCGAGCGGCACAAACGAAAGAAGCACTTCCATTTGCTCTTCTCCAACGTGGCTTTATCAGTATTCGCCAAGGAGAACTGCAGAAAGCCCGTAAAGATTTCACCGAGGCCATCCTCGCGAATCCAAATTTACCAATCTTATACATCGAACGCGCATACTGTTTTCGGCAGAGCAAGCAATATACAGAAGCTCTTGAAGATTTAAACAAGGCACTCCGACTTGATCCAAATTCCGCGCACGCCTTCTCCGAACGTGCGATTGTTTTCGACCGCCGTGGCGAAAAAAAACAGGCCGAGCAAGACTTCACCCGCGCTATACAACTTGAGCCTAACAACGCCACACACTTGTACAACCGCGGCTTGTTTCACTACTTTGGTTCCCGCTACGAGATCGCAATTCAGGACTTCGACGCGTCGCTCACGCATGCGCCAAAGTCGACCTCGACAATCATGCAGCGAGCATTAGCGAAACATCAATTACAGAGACTCGACGAAGCCTTGCTCGATTACAATTCGGTGATTGAATTGGATCCCGAAAATGTTCCAGCTCACGCCAACCGCGCCCGTATCTTTCGCAATCAAGGAAAAAACGAAGATGCAATAAAAGCCTGCAGTGAACCGATTGAAAAAGGAGTACACCATTTTGAACTCTTCTTTTTGAGAGGAACGCTACTGGCAGCGATAGGAAAACGCAACGAAGCAGTCTCAGATTTTGATCGAGCAATCACACTCGATAGCACACATCATTACGCTCACACCGAACGAGCGGAGCAACTCCTTCTTCTTGATCGCATTCCTGAAGCACTCCGAGACCTTGAGCGTACCCTGGAAATGAAGCCCACCGACGCAAAGGCTCACATGCTGCGAGCGGAGAGCTTTCATATCCAGGGAGATTTGATCAGTGCCGAAAAAAGCTTTGATACAGCCGTGCAGCTCGAACCGAACAACCCTGTCTATTTCTTCAATCGCGGTTTCTTTTTTCTCAACCAAGGAAAGCTCGATGCGGCAATCCGAGACTTCGATGAAGTAATACGACGAGATCCTAAAAGCGCATCGGCATACTTCTATCGAGGAAATGCGTATTCATCCAAAGAAGAGCATCGCAAAGCACTCTCCGATTATGATGCAGCCATTCGATTAGAACGATCCAACAGTAGGTTCCTCGCTAATCGAGCAGTCCTGTTTCTCAAAACCCGCGAAGTTGAACTCGCCATGCGCGATCTGAACAGATCTTTGGAGCTTGAACCCAACTCGGTCGCTTATTCAAATCGAGCACTTATCCTTCACGCGATGGAAGATTTTGATGCCGCTCTAAGAGATTACAACCGCGCGTTGGAACTGGATCCGAAAAGCATGGGTATCCTCTTCAATCGCGCCCTTCTCCAAATCGACAGGAACCAAATGGACGCCGCAATCCACGATCTATCCCAGGTTCTCAACGTGGAAACAAAAAACGCGAAAGCTTTTTTCCAACGTGGCAAGCTCTTCCTCAAACGAGGCAAAAAAGAGCTCGCCATCCAAGACTTCAACGCAGCATTGCAACTGCTACCCGATTGGGACGAAGCCCAAAAAGCACTTGCTGAAGCGCAGAAATAGGCCATCTCTGCAGCGCATCTATCTCTCCCGATCCTCATGGCGGGGGACATTCACGAAGTTTTATGCCCCGAAAAAATTCGAGATTTTCTCGAGAATCGGCTTTACTTTGCCAACCCCCTATTGTATTAATACATTAGTACAGCGACACAAGGGAGACCGCAATGCAAATTCAGATAACAGCTCAAGGTGGTGTACCGATCTACCTGCAAGTCATGCAGCAGATTAAGTACTTGGTCGCCTCGGGCAAACTTCGTGCAGGGGACGAACTCCCTTCCATTCGCGCGCTGGCCGAAGAACTGATCGTTAACCCCAATACCATAGCGAGAGCATACCGAGAACTTGAAATCGAAGGAGTCGTCGAAAAGCGACGAACTGCAGGTACTTTTATCGCGGATTCAGGTTCACCCATTGCCCGTAAGGAAAGACTAAAAGTTCTTAAACAACGGATCGATCAAGTCCTCGTTGAAGCCTTCCAAATGGGATTTGGCTTGGACGAAGTCCTCAAGCTCTTTCATCAAAGCGACCTGAATCAACCGACGACAAAAAAAGGAGAATCTTCCCATGAGTGATCCAGTCATCGATGTGAGAAACCTCAGTCGAAAATTCGGCAATAAGCTCGCCCTGAGCGACGTTACCATCGCGATTCCAAGAGGTGGCGTTTTCGGTTTAATCGGCGCCAACGGTGCTGGAAAGACCACGTTGATCAAACACCTTCTTGGAAGCCTCTTTGCGCAGTCCGGTTCCGTGTCCGTTTTCGGACTCGATCCAGTGCGTGAACCTGTTCAGGTTCTGAGCAACGTCGGTTATGTATCCGAAGATCGCGATCTGCCGGGTTGGATGCGAGTGCAGGAGATCATCGATTTCACCAAAGCATTCTATAAAACCTGGGATTCAAATTACGCCAAGGAACTCTTAGAGCTTTTTGAACTGAAACCAGAGCAACGAATCAGCACCCTCTCACGAGGACAAGCAGCCCGCATCTGCTTGCTCCTCGCCTTAGCACCTCGCCCCAACCTTTTGATCCTTGATGAGCCATCTTCAGGTTTAGATACAATCGTCCGACGCGATATCTTGACAGCTATCATTCGAACCACCGCTGACGAGGGACGAACGGTACTTTTTTCGTCCCACTTACTCGATGAAGTCGAACGACTTGCTGATCAAGTCGCCATTCTTCACCAAGGACGCATCTTGTTACAGAATTCTCTGGACTCCCTTTTGGAGTCCTTCCGACGCGTGTCTTTACGATTCCCTGATGCCCATCCCATGGCTCCAGAACTTGAAGGTTGCCTCAAAGGGCGTGGCAAAGAACACGACTGGTCTTACGTTCACAGAGGTTCCCCCGATGATTTATTGCAAGTCGCCTCACATGCGAAAGCTCAGATCCTAGAAGAGCACCCGATGACGCTCGATGATATCTACGTCGCATGCGTCTCCTGAATTCAGCACAAGAAACCAGTGAAA
>JBIJCS010000064.1:0-13553 GCA_044344575.1 Pirellula sp.
ATTCTGGCGATTTCATCGTCGACATTTTTTTTAGTGATTTCGATTTTGCGTTCTTGGCAAGCTTGGAGAATCAGGTAGCGATTCACCATGTTCTCAAGGACTTCTTCGCCATGATGGGAAACGCATTGATTCGCTAGGTCTTGCAAGGTGATTTGCTGACCGTTAACGATTGCGACAAGTGCTGGGCCGGTGGCAGCGCCGTTAGCGCTCGGTGTATCTTGATCCGAAATGCTTCGGCCAGAGGATGTGGTCGGGGGATTTGCGGATAGCCGAGCCGTCGCGCCCTTGCCATTTTTATCTTGCCCGAATACTCGGTGACTTGTTGCCGAAATGCATCCAGAAGCAACCACTAGCACCAATGTCCATCTTGTCATTCGCATACAGATTCCTTTCGTTTTCAGCGAAACTTCAACGCTGGGAGTTTAGGAACTGGCGAACGCTGGGGTCAAGGTCAAGTCATCAAGCAAGCGAGTTGAAACAAAGCTAGCCATTCTTGTGTGACGTAGAGTTGAAGCAGTTTTGGATCCACTTGGGCTTGTTCGCAGGCATCCGTGAGGTGATCAGCGGTCGGGGTTCCTGGGTGGACGCGTTCGAGAATGGATTGGTTGAGTTTCGGATCGCGTACGCGGCGAAACCAATAATTAGCGTTCCAGTAATCACCTTCCATCCGATGCAAAAACCCGTGAATGTAAGCTCCGAGTCCCTGGACGTCGTTTTGGACAATTCCGTGAGCGGGGTCTAGCGTTCCGAGCCTGAGCCAAAGCAATGCTTCGACGAATGTCCCTTGAATAGCAGGGTTGTTAGCGATCAATAACCGCAAGGATTTCGCTTCGGCTGCGTTTTGTTTTGGAGGGATACAACGCAGAGGAACCTCGGTGGGTAGTGCTTCAAACCAAGATTGTAGGGGAGCGATTGTTGGAAGAGAAAAATCGATATGGAGGGAGGCTTTGTTCATCGTTGTGCAAGGGTGAGATTCCGGGGCAATTTACGTCGAGGGACGAAGATTTAATTGGAGTTCAGGGGGGAGTCGTTTTGCACGTCCATTGCGGTCAACGCAACCGATTTCAGTGGTGCCGGAGACCAACAGAGTTGGTTCGACTCCATCTGCGTCTTGGCGGATTAATTGGTATTGATGTTCGATCCTAGCGCCGTGGCAGTAGCTTAAACGTATTTGCAAAACAAGAACATCATCAAAGGATGCAGGTGCGAGGAAATGAAGTTCTGCTCGTCGCACCACCAGCATGTACCCGGCTGCTTCGATATCTCTGTAAGCGATTCCCGATGCACGGAGCATTTCCACGCGACCGCGTTCGAAGTAGTTCAAATACTGGGAGTTGTGAACGCGGCCTTGGCCATCGACTTCGTGGTAATGGACTCGAAGTGTGATCTCGTGTTCTGTTAGTAGCATTTGGGATCTTTTGTGAAAAGAAGTAAGGATATGCAGATCGCAGGCGCCAGCGACGGAGAAAACCTCCGTTGACCTTGCTAGCGGAGATTTGCTAAATCCGATCGTTCGAAGAACAGTTTGGCATTGGAGACGAGTTCGGACTAGGCGGATTTGGCAAAATTTGCCGTTTGCGTCAACTCTGCAGGGGCGTGTTTCCGATACCAAGCAGTGAGGACGTTGCGTCCGCTTCATTTACACAACCCTTTCGAGCCAATTGGCTCGCACGAACCACTGCTCTTTCATCGAGGTTGATCGCAATGCAAAGTCGATTTCCATCATGGATCCGATTCGGTTTGTTACTCGCCGTACTTACCGGTACTCAAGCGGGATGTACTTCCGGATGGAAGATGCCAGGTTCGAATATGTTTTCTTGGGGGCGCAAACCGTCCGCAAGCACTTTGACTGGGACAAAGCCGAGTCATGCACTTCCAACTGCTCCAGGCACCAGCACGAGTACGAGCGGTCCGGCTGCTTCACTTACTTCGTCTTCAACGCCGGTCAGTCCGGCTCTTCGAAGCACTCCGAGTGGGGTGCCGGGGAGCCCAAGTGCATATGGTGTTCCGGGTGCTGGTATGGCTGCAGCGAACAACGGATACACAACGGGGGTGTACAACACAGCCCCAGGGCGGACGGCAATGCCGAACGGCGGTGCGCCGAACGTTGCGATGCCGAACGTTGCGATGCCGAACGTCGCAATGCCGAATGCATCGATGCCTAATACGATGATGCCTAATGCGACGGTTTCAGGCCCTCAAATGCAAGGCGCGGCACCGGTAGCATTCAGTGCTCCTCCCAGCAACACGGGTTACACTAACAACACTGGTTACTACGTGGCGAACAATCCTAACGGAGTGATTCCGGGTGTTGCAGTTTTTCCATCACCAACAGCTTCTGGACAGCCGATGCCTGGACAGCCGATGCCTGGACAGCCGATGCCTGGACAGCCGATGTCTGGACAGCCGATGCCGAGTCAACCGAGTGGTCTTGGTTTACCTCCAGCGGGGATGGCACCAGCACCAAGTATGAATCCACCAATTATGAATCCGGCAGGTATGAATTCGCCAGGTATGTTACCACCGGGAGTGCCAACGGGTTCGGCACCGCAATTCAATCCGCAGCAATTCAATGTTCCGCCGAGCGGCAGTTCTAGTTATGGCCTTCCACCGGCCGGTATTCCATCTGCGCAGCAATTGCCGCCAGCCTATGGTGGACCGAGCTCGCAACCGGTGGGAACTCCTTCGGTACCGCCAGCTTCTACCGGATCGGGTGTATATCGTCCTGGAAGTGTTGGTCGCAGTACCAATTATGACTTCTCTGGTGCTTCTGCGACTCGATAAGTTCTCTCGACGATGAAGTACTTTGCCGCACTCCATGATTCACGAGCGGTGTGGCTCGCGGTTGCCATCGCGCTGACGTTGGGTTGCGGTTCTCCTTTGATTCGAGGAATGAACGAAAACGGCTTGATTGGTTTTATCAAGTCGGGTCGTGGAGAACTAGATTCCGACTCGCTTGCCATGCAGCGATGGCGCGCCGATATGCTTATCTTGCCCTACGTTGAATTCTTAGGGGATGAGGTGGTTCTTCGCAACGTACGGAACTGTGTATATCGCACGGAGTCGGATTATGATGTTCGACACTACGATATGCGTTTCCGTCTCGATGCGGTCCGTACGGTTGATTTCTTAGTGGTTCCCTTTAGGGAAAGCGATTTGTTGGCGCATACCATGTTGAGCTTTGGGCTCGATGACGGTAGGCACTTCATCATCAGCGTAGAAGCTCGGATTGGACAGGACCAGGACTATTCAGCGGTTGCGGGGACCACTCGGCAATTTCCATTGATGTACATCATTGGAGACGAACGGGATCTTATTTTGCTTAGGGCTAAAGTGCGGCAAGTCGACGTGCACTTGTACCGCGGCAGGGCTGAACCGCAACAGGTCCAGGATTTACTTGTCGACATGTTGGCTCGCGTCAACAAACTTCAGCGTCAGCCGGAGTATTATGATACGCTGACGAACAACTGCACGACGAACCTTGTTCAGCACGTCAATAAACTGCGACCGGGCAGAATTCCTTACGATTGGCGTGTGTTATTGCCCGGTCACTCCGATCGGCTTGCGTATGAACTTGGACTTTTGGAGATCCAGGGTCCTTTCGAGGTTGCTCGGGCTTCATCACGAATCAACGAGTTGGCATTGGCTAATGCAAATGATCCTGAATTCTCAAAACGTATTCGCAGGGAGTGACTCCCTGCCATGAAACCAGGAACCGATTTACTGAGTGATTCCGTGCGGAATGTGCTGCAGAATCGAGAGACTCTCCGCGCTCATCAGCTTCGTCGCCTCAATGCATTACTTGCGGAGGTGTTAGCTAACAACAAGTTCTATCGAGAGAGGTATGCAAAGGACTCCCTTCATCTAGAGTCACTCGATGCGTTGAGTGAGCTACCGTTGATGCACAAGTCGGATTGGATCAATGATGATCCTACTGGGATCGCCAATCATCATTCTTTGGCTGCGGATCAGTATCGACGCTACCATCGCACCAGTGGGACGCGAGGACGTCCGATGGTGATTCTTGATTCTCAACGCGATTGGGAATGGTGGATTGAAACTTGGCAGTATGTGTTAGATGCATGTCAGATCACGCGACGAGATCGTGTTCTGATGGCTTTTTCGTTCGGTCCATTTATTGGTTTCTGGAGCGCACATGATGCTTGCCTGCGCCGTGAGTGCATGGTGATCCCTTCGGGTGGTATGTCGACAGAAGCTAGAATCGAGATGATTCATAGTTCGCAACCGTCTGTCTTGTTCAGCACGCCGAGTTACGCGATTCATCTTGGGCAAGCTGCTCGCGACGCGGGCAAGGATTTGAGCAAGTCCAGCATTCGATGTGTTTTTGTCGCGGGTGAACCGGGTGGCAGCATTCCAAGTATTCGTCAGACGATCCAAGAGTTATACGATGCGCAAGTGATGGATCATGCGGGGGCAACTGAAATTGGGCCTTGGGGATTCGGTTCGCGGGACGGTACTGCGCTGCATGTTATCGAAACGGAGTTCATTGCGGAGTTTTTGCCACTTGGTTCGCATTCCAATTCCGAGAGTGCAACCGAAGAGAGAGAATTGGTACTCACGAGCTTGGGTCGATTCGACACACCAGTGATTCGTTATCGCACTGGGGATATCGTCCGGCCGTCTTGGGCTAGAGATACTGCGGAACGAGAGTCATGGGGAACTAGCTTTGTGCGTTTGGAGCACGGGGTATTGGGCCGAACAGATGGCATGATGGTCGTACGGGGAGTGAATATTTTTCCTTCGAGTATCGAAGCGATTGTGCGCGAGTTTCCTTCGATTGGCGAATATCGGATCGTATTGAGCAAAGCAGGTGCTTTGGATCAATTGCAGCTTGAGATCGAGGAAGGGTGCGCGAGAGCTAAGAGCGAAGTCAGTGAAGGCGTCGTGCAAACTCCGAGTGCTGCCGAATCCTTGGGCCGGCGATTACAGAACCAATTGCAATTACGGGTTGACGTGCGCGCGGTCCCTCCTGGCACGTTGCCCAAGCCGGAAGGTAAGGCGAGACGGATTGTCGATATTCGTTAGGACGGACATGCAAAGTAGGAAAGCCGCAAAGGGGACAGGGATACTCATTTTTGTTGTTTTGTTCGTCTTTCTTTCGCGATCTTCGGCGTCTTGAGCGGAGCGGGCGTGACGTGTTGGTGGCCTATGAAAACACCCCGCATGTTGCGGCTTATGGAATAAAGCAACACCCGTGGGTTGAGCTTTGCGGCATAAAATCCGCCCGCACGGCCGTGATGTGGTCTTGCAGTGCTTTGATGGCAGAAAGCGCTCCGGCAGCGGTGAGGAAGGTTGTCATTGAAGCATTGTTGCCCCATAGGTATATTCAGGGGCCCTGAGCGGGTGGATTTCCAACGATTTCCGCTGCAGGTGGTTCGAAGTTCTTTCAAGTCTCTTTAGGTTTAACGGCGGAGTATTTTTGTGGCTATTCGAATTGCGATCAATGGTTTTGGACGTATCGGTCGACTGACTTTCCGTAATTTGATGGCCCGCTCCAACGAGTTCGAGGTGGTAGCCGTCAACGACTTGACCGACAACCAGATGTTGGCAACGTTGTTGAAGTACGATTCGGTACACGGTCGTTACAACGGCGAAGTCGGCTACGACGACAAGCACCTGATTGTTAACGGTAAGAAGATCCTTGCATTAGCAGAAAAAGATCCCGCCAAGTTGCCTTGGGCTGAAAACAAAGTTGACATCGTTATCGAGAGCACCGGTTTCTTTACGGGGCGTTCCAAGGATGGCAAGCCAGGTTACGACTCCCACTTGGCTGCTGGTTGCAAGCGAGTGGTGCTCAGTGCACCAGCTAAAGACGGGGCGGATTTGACCTGCGTTTTGGGGGTGAACGATGATAAGCTCACAGCAGATCTCAAGTGTATTTCCAACGCTTCGTGTACCACGAACTGTTTGGCACCGATTGCCAAGGTCCTCAATGAGACGTTCGGAATCGAGAGCGGATTGATGACGACCGTCCATGCCTATACGAATGACCAGAAGGTCCAGGACTTGCCGCACGCAGACGCTTATCGTGCTCGTGCGGCAGCATTAAACATTATCCCGACCTCCACCGGGGCAGCGTCTGCTGTTGGCTTGGTCATCCCTGAACTCAAGGGCAAGCTGACTGGTATTGCGATGCGAGTGCCGGTCGCAACAGGCTCGGTCGTTGACTTGACCGCGAACCTGAAGAAGGAGACGACCAAGGAAGAAATCAATGCGGCGATGAAGGCTGCTGCGAATGGGCCGCTCAAGGGAATTTTGTGTTACACCGAAGACCCGATCGTTTCGAGCGACATTATCGACGATCCGCATAGCAGCATCTTCGCAGCTGACTTCACCCAAGTTCTTGGGGACAAGGGCAAGCTCGTGAAGGTGGTTTCTTGGTACGACAACGAATGGGGCTATAGCTGCCGAACGGCAGATTTGTGCGCTCGCTTGGCCAAGTATTGCTAACTGGAAATTATTCGCGATTTATTTCGCCTAACAAAACGGAAACCACTGGGGTGTGACTTGCAACTCAGTGGTTTTTTTACGTACGAACGTCTGGCTGGGATTCTTCACAGGTTCGCAAAAACGTTGGTTTTTCAGTCTCGGGAAACTTTTTTGGGCAAAAAATCCGAAATGTTGACCAGAATGGTGTCAGCGGAGGGGTGCAAAAGCTATTTCTATTATGGAGGGCGTCATCGTCTGACGTCCTCCAGGGCGCAACACGGAGCACACAGAGAGAGAGTTTGTCCTTGGGAGTCATCCCGAGACGAATTCTGTGGCTCCGTGTATTTTTTTGCGCCGACTGGAAGGTTTGTACGTTTTTAGACTCACAAACCCTGGGCTCCAAAAGGCGTCGAGCACACAGAGAAGGCCCGAGTGTAGAGATTCCGGACGGCAATTGCAAACTTTTTGACAGAAAAACGAAAGAAATCTTGGATTTCGTTGCTTTTCCTGTTAGCCGATGATTTTAACCGATGATTTCTCGTTTTCGGTGGACGTAGTCCCAGAGGACAAACCGGTCTAGGTTGTTTCCGCTGGTAAAGAAGACGCGGCCACGTGTCTGTTCTGCCATCCGGTGGGCGAATCGGATGTCTTCTTCCGACTGCGACCAGCTGGGAACTAGGAACAAATTGATGGTGATACCTTCTTGGCCGCAAAGCATGGCTTCGCGCATCGTTTGTTGTTCGGTACGAGGATCTGGCGGATAGAGCAGATAGAGCATTTCGTCTTCGAAATGGGCTGTTGGGAGCCCGTCGGTGATCAAGACGATTTGTTTGTTTGGTGTATCGACAGTGGCGAGGTTTTGTCTTGCAAGTCGCAGTGCATGTTGGATGTTTGTAAAGTGCGGTGGGATGTCCGATTCGCCGATTCGCTCGTCGCTCATATCTGCCTTGAGCCGTACCACGGGGTTGTGGATTGTTACGGGCTTTGGCATCACATCGATGATTTCGCCCGGTGCGCGTAGTTTGGCGAACGAGTACATTTCGATGAATCGTAAGAAATCTCCTGGGTATTCGCTGGAGATTAGGCCTTGGAGAGCTAGTGCCATTCGTTTGACGTTCATGTATTGCCCGTCGTACCGCATCGATCCACTCATGTCCATTACGACAACAGTGGCGCATTTTGGGCTGTTGCGGGTGCGAAAGACTTCGATGTCCTCGGAACGCAGGCGGACGGGGGTTTCGTCGGGGCGGCGCAGTAGCGCGTTGGTTACCGTTTGCACGATATCCATATTAGCGATGGAGTCACCGAATTCGTAAGGCTTGGTCGAGGGCAATTCCACACTTCCGTCCCCTACGATGCGTCCCGTGTGGCGACCGGTCCGCGAAGCTTGCAAATCGGAAAAGATCCGCTCGAGCAATTTTGCTTGGAAGGTCTTGTAAGCTTTGGGTGTGAGCCGGAAAGCACCCGAATCGCTTCGGTCCAGACCTTGGCGTTCCGCGAGCTCTCGAACCACGTTTTTGATTTGTTCTCGGATTTCCTCCAAGGCGTTCAGATCGCTGGGCTGAGCGAACTTTTCCAGGGCATCCATGTTGATCAAACCGATTTGTGCGGTTTTCGCAGCTTCCTCTAACTGCTTGAGGAGTTCATCGATTTCCTCAAGCTCCTTTTTCAGTTCGATCGCTTTGGGAATATCGACCTTCTGACGCCCAGTAAACGTGTATTTGCTGATTAGGTCGTCGATTTGATAACGGTCGCCGAGGGCTTCCATCGTTTGCAAGACGGATTGTGCAAAGTCTTGGTCGGCTCGGTCGGCTTGGTACCAAAGCTGTTCCAGCAGGTAGATTTGGGATTGCCGAACCGCACGATCGAAAAGGCTTTGAAGTTTTTGTGGGGGGCGAGCGCGTCGTGCAATTTTTTCGAAGCGATCGGCAGCTTTTTTCTCGAGCCCGTCGACTTGGTAGGTTTCCAAGATTTTTCGTTTGCGTTCTTCGAGGATCGCTCGGAGATGATCCAAGCTAGGTCCGAGCCCTGAGATTTGGCTCGGGTCCAACTCGATCGCTCGGGCTAATTCTTCTTCGGTCAATTCCCTGAAATTGCCGTACGCGAGTGCATGTTCGAATGCGCCGGATACAAGATCCGGATCGGGTTCTGCCAGCGGACTGGGAAACTCGGTCGGGTTGAATTTTTGGTAGACGTGAATAATCCCGCCGATGTCGGTTCTGCGTTGGCTCATGTCGCTATTGTACGCGAGCTGTCCAGATCTGTAGCCAAGAAGAACCGCTTGGTCTGGCGTTCCAGAAGAATCCAGATCCGTCTTGGAGGAACTGAACCGGGCCGAGGACTTCTTCCCAGTACGTTTTCGGGTGGCCTTTTTGTATCTGGCTGGTTTGCTCAAGCCACCCTTGAACGGGAATTTGGGTTTCTGTTGTTAAATCGAGCAAATGCAAAGTCTGGTTCGAAAGGAGGCTTGCAAAGCGACCTGACGGGTCGAGGGCGGGTGGATGCGTAATGGAGAAACCGGGTTTGCTGATCGGTCGCAACGCGCCGGTGCGTGAACAAATGCGGACCAATCGTACACATTCCGTCTTGTCTCGAAACAATCCGAAGATCCACGCGCCGCACGGAGATGCGAGCAACCAGTGCCTTGGACCTTGAATCCCTCGTTTGCTGTAGTCCTTGGGTGCAAGTTCGTGACAGAACCCTAAAGCGTTCGATCTTTCCCGTCCCATCAGATCCGAATCGCTAACCGTTAGCCGTCGAATTCGAATTCCCGGTGGTGGCTGGAGTCGACCAGTGAGGGGATCCGTCGGTACGTCGCCTTGTAAAAGTTGCGGCCAGCGCGAGGCTTCCTCAGGGAATTCCGCGATAAAGACTTCTTCGATGCTTGTTGGCATTGCTGTCAGGCTGATTTTGCCAACGAAGGCTAATCGAAGAGGATTAGGTACCCAGCATTCTTCGCGGGCCCATTCGCAGGAGTCTGAGTCCGATCGATCGTAGTTGGCAAGAGGAAGTTCCGCAGTGGATTGGCTGGGGGGCATGGGTTCTATGGGATTGAGTGCGAGCGCGGCCCAACCGATTCCGCGAAAGTTTTCGGCAGTTGCTGGGCTATCCTTTGGAGTGCATGCAGCAGTAGGTAGCATTCCTGAGGGTTGGGAGTTATTGCAAAGACCGAGTGCGGGAGGAAGCAGAGCAAAGCCGATGGTGCGGCGGTCCCGGGAGGCGTGATGCTGTGCGACCCAGGCGTCGTTGTACGTAAAGCTAACCCAGCGACCATCGGGCGAGAAGCTGTGTGCATGGGATCCACCTCGCAAGGATCCCCAGGGCACCGATGCTCTCATGCTACGGCTTTCTAGGGGCGAGACAGATGCAATTGAACAGTGTTTGTCGTTCAAAGAGCACTGTTTGTCGTTCAAAGAGCACAGAGCACCGAAGCGTCGTCCGATCGTGTATGGGTTTTCAGCATTGCAGTTTTTCAAACCGTGAATGAACAGCACCCGTGGGTTATGAGGATCTGCGACGACGGCACCTACTCCAGGGCCGTGGGGTTGGTCGCTGTGGGTATCGTACAAAACTCGCACGGAGTTGTCGGTCAAATCGATCGCTTCGATGCGTCTGGTTTTCGGGATATCTGGATCGGCATTGCGGGTATCGTAGACCAAGTTCGTTCCATCGTCACTCTGGGCTTGGCGATGGTTTAAGAAGTGTCCGTATGCCCCAAAGGTACGTTGTTGGAGATCGACGAGCTTGAACTGTAGAGGCACCGGATAGACCCTAGGGATCAATCGAGAAACAAAAGGGCGACGTTAACGTAGATGAGGATTCCTAGAAGGTCGCTCAAACCTGCTACGAATTGATTGCTCATTAGGGCCGGATCGAGTCCCATTCGTTTAAAGATCAGTGGAAGCATGCTACCCATACAAGTACCGCATAAGACGACACATAGGATTGTCACGGGAATCACTAGGGCGACGAAGTAGTTGGGTGCTAACAGTAGAGCGCAGAGATAACCCATCGTACCCATGATACCACCGAGAATCATTCCCATGATGACTTCGCGACGAACGAGGGTCCACCAATCGCTGAGCTCAACATCTTTTGTGGCCAGGGCAGAAATAATGAGTGTTGAAGATTGGCTTCCGGAATTCCCGCCGCTGCTGATGATCAGAGGTATAAACAGAACGAGCCAAGCATATGCATCGAGCCAGTCTTGGTAGAGTCGCAGCGCGAAGGCCGTCGATAGAGCGGCGAAGAACAGAATCAGGAGCCAGAAACCTCGTTTCCACGAGAGGGTCAGGATGGGGGTGCGGATGTAGGAGTCGTTCAACGGTTCTACAGCCACGATGCGCTGGACGTCTTCTGCGGCTTCTTCTCGCACGACGTCGATCACGTCGTCGTGGGTGATGATTCCCATCATGTGTTGATGGTCATCGACGACAGGCACGGCGAGGATATTGTAGAACGCAACTTTTTGCGCTACGGATTCTTGGTCGTCATGGACGTTGACCGAGACGACGTCGCGTTTCATCAAGTCTGCCAATTTGGTGTCTGGGCGTCCCATGGCAGAGATCAAGATTCTTCCGCTGACGACGCCACGGAGGTGGTTTGTATCGTCGACCACGTAAATGTAGTAGATCGTTTCGAGCCGTTCGGCTTGCCGACTGAGCGCTTCGAGAGCTTGTCGCACTGTGAGGGTTTCGGCCAAGCATGCGACTTCGGTTGTCATCAAAGCCCCGGCGGTGCCTTCTGGGAACGTTTGCAGTCGGCGTATATCTCGTCGGTCTGGGGCAGGGACTAGTGCGAGCACCGAGTCGACTCGCGACTCGGGAAGTTTCCGCAGGAGGTCAACGGCATCGTCAGCGGGGAGCTGAGTGACGAGGACCGCAACCTGCTTTTCGTCTTGGGAGGCCAAGATTTCCACTTGGCGATCCCAATCGAAGTATTGGAAGATTTCAGCTTGTAGAGTTGGCTGAGCATGTTGCAGAACACGCCAAGTTTCTTCGACATCCAATCCTTCCATGAACTCCGCAGTGCGGGCTGGGTGCAGCGCAGTACAGAACTCGCGGAGTTCGTCAGTGCGATCCTCCGCGAGCATTTCGCGCAGTTCAGGAAGGAAAAGAGTTGTCATCGGGTGAATTTCATCAAGCAGTAATCCTCAAGGAATTCTCCATTCGTTAGATCGACAGATGGAAGTCACCTGTCAGATCGCGCCAGACCGAGTGGATGTGATTCGCGGTAGTACCTTGGGGATCGGTTTGGAAGTTACAGAGTTCCGCAATAAAGGTTGGTCCTTGAAGTCGAATAAAGTGTTGCTCTTTGGGATCGGTTCCGCCAGCCCATCCGAAGTGGATCGCTCCGTTGTTGGCTGCTGCGATCAATTGCATGCGGTCTTGAGCCACAACCGTTGGCATTGTGGAGAAGTACGCGTTGAGAATAGCGGTGAGCATTTTCTTTTGCTCTGGGTTGAGTTCCGTGGAAGCGATTCCGACGGGTGCAGCGATCTTGGGCTGTGGTTCACCAGGCCACTGAATATCGTCTGGGCATTCGTTTAGAAATACCGCTTTGGCTTGCTGTTCTTTGGAAAGAGCCCCGAGAAGCGTGTAAGCGGCTTGTTCCTCAGGTAACAGCAATCGGGTTCCGGCGGTGTATTTAGTCTTACCTCCGGATTGCAGAGGATCGGGTGTTTCAAAGTCTCGAAGGAGTTTCGCAGGGTTTACACCGAAGAACTGCGGGGTGGAGTCGACGAGCTTATCCCCTTCGTAGGTCATGTTGACGGATAGGTGGTGACCTTCGATGCTGACACCCCAAGGAGCATTGGGTTCGGGATTTCCATAGATTGAAAAGTAGAATTTGCGGTAGTCTCGACGCTTGGCTTGCGCTGGGCCTTCGAGTTCTAGCAGGATTGCTTCGTAAGCCATGATATCGACAGCGCGTCGAAAACCAGATTCGCTGAGGATCGCTGCCATCAGGCCCATAGCAGCCGTGCGTTGTGCATCGTTCATTTCGCGCAGTGGCAATCCTTTTCGGGACTCCATCGGAATAAAGTGCCATTGCGATCGTTTCGCATCCTTATAGTCGATTTGCGCCAAGTTGCGTTGATCGCTACTGAGGCTAGTGAGAAACCCGTTGGCCGTTTCTCTGGCGGTGACTTCTGGGCGCATCGCCCAAAGCTTGTTGGAGGAGAGGTTAGCGATGGTGGATCCTACGGCGCAGGCGGCTGCAGACCGGATGAGGAATTCACGCCGCGCTCGGTTGATCGAGGCGGGATGTTTCGAGGCTTGAAAGGGATTCGAGAAATTCATAGTCGCGACTCGCGTGGGGTAGGAGGGAACGGAAGGAGGGACTTCGGTTCAATTATGAACCAAGCCCATGGGAAACCAAAGGCCAACACGGGAACAACGTGGGCGAAATCAAGAAATGGAGGCAGGAGTAAATTCCTTATCCCATTTGTGTTTCATATCCCCGGCGCGGTTCGCGGGATAGTAGCCGGTTGGCTTGTTCGTCACCGAGGATTTGCTCTTTGTTTGGATCCCAAGCCAGCTTGCGGTTCAAGCGTGCGGCAATTCCGGCGAGGTGGCAAGTCGAAAGAGCTCGGTGATGACTGTGGACGTCGGAAATTGGTTCGACGCGATCGCGGGCCGCTTCGAAGAAGTTACGGAAGTGGTCGGTCAGTGGTCGGTTCTTGTAGGCCGCTTCCATTGCCCCTTCAGGTAAAGGGTTGGTTTTGAGATCTTCGACAGGTTTACCGCTGATGCGACCGCGATTGACGAATAATCGACCTTCGGTTCCTTCAAAGAGGATTCCGTTATCTCCATCATGTCGGATCTCGATCTCCAATCCGTCTTCGAATTTGGTTCGGATCAAGAATTCGGTAGCGGTGTTGTAGCGTGAGGGATCGACTGGGAATCCATCTCGAAACTCGACGGGGTGTTTGACCATCTCGGGAAGGATTTCGATGGGGCCAGTGTCTGTTTTTCCAAGGCCCCACGTGGCGATGTCGACGTGGTGAGCACCCCAGTCGGTTAGTTTGCCTCCCGAGTATTCGTACCACCAACGGAATTCATAGTGGCATCGAGACCAGCTCTTCGTCTCGCCGTTGTCGCCGG
>JBIJCS010000479.1:0-3950 GCA_044344575.1 Pirellula sp.
TTTGGGTTGGGTATCTTCGAGCCAGTGCCATTGAACGACGGCGGCTTCGAAGAGGGAGGTTGGTGTATCGGCGTTGTATTCGAGAAGTTTGGGAGGTGAGTTGCCATCCCAAGCGAGATCGAAGCGACCGAAGAGAGTAGGTTGGTCGTTTTCCCAGCTTTCTTTGATCCAGTGATGGAATCGTGCGGGAATTGAGAATTCGGCGAGGCGATCATCTTCCAAGACAACTTCGACGGCTTCCAAGCACATTGCGTGCAGGACGTTGGTGGCTTGTTCGAGGATTTGGATTTGTTCGTACGAGAACTCGAAGAATCCGGATTCGTCCCAATAGAGATCACCGTCGATGGTGTGGTAGTTAAATCCGATGGCTTCGACCGCTTGTCGCCAGTTTGGGCGCAGAGATTCGGCGATACGTTTCATGAACGGATTGATTCGCTTCGTTGAAAAGTGTTGAAGAGGCGAACTGGTTAAGAGGATGCCGACAGGGCACTTCCCGTGCGGCCGAAACCACCGGAGGAAACTCGACCTGGGGTGCTTGCGGGACTCGAGGAGTGAGTGGTCGAGGAGGGTGCGAAGCTTGAGGTGCGACCTGCCGTGGGAGTGCTATGGATGGGTGACTGCGGATGGGTGGCGGTCTGACCTGCATGGCTACCGTTGGTTACGGGAGCAGGTGTGCGACTTCCCCATCCCCACATCCAGAACCAAGGAAAAACGCTTGGGGTGTGATGAGCGGTCGAGTGTTGGGGTTTCGGCTCGTTGTTGCCGTTGGCTTCGTTGTTGCCGTTGGCTTGTGCTTTTTCTTCGTCTGTTTGGACTGGATCTGGTTCGCAAACGATTTCTTTGGGTGGTTCGCCGGGTTGAGCAGGGGTGCTGCAATTAGATGGTTTTTTGACGACCGGTTTTTTGGCTGCTTCGCAACCGATCCCCGTGACGGTAGGGAGGAAAAGGGTTAGGAGAACTTTGGTGCTGCGTTTCATGGGTGCAAAGCCCAACGGTGGACGTTGGAATTCGGGCAGAGACGTTTCGGGAGAAGTAGCCAAGTGTGTTTTACCTAGGTGGGCTAGGTCACTGAATACTCGGCATAGAACGCTTCCATTATAGGCGAACTATTGGGGAAAAACGTCAAACTTGGTGAAAAAAGGCTTAGCCTCGCCGATCAACACTCGCGAGTGCGATTTGCTCAAGTGCTTGCAACGCTTCGACTTGCGAGGGTCTGAGTGTAGTGTTCTTGATTGCGGTTCGGAGGTCATCGATAGCGGAGGCTACGAACTGTTTCGCGCGGTTTAGGGTGTATTCTGACGCGTCGCTTGTGGCCAAAAGGTTCTTCAATTCTTCCTTGGCAGAGGAAGGATTATTTTGGAGGGAGGTGAGGAAGGCCTGTCGTTCCGGCGCGGGCATATTTGCCAGGAGATAGATCCACGGAAGGGTTGGTTTGTTGTGGTCGAAATCTGAGCCCAGGGTCTTTCCAGATTTGTCGCTATCACCCCATACATCGAGCCAATCGTCGAAGATTTGGAAAGCGATACCGAGTTTTTCCCCGAAGGCGTGCATCGCATCGATTGAGGATTGGTTCGCGGATGCCGACCAAGCTCCCATGGCGCAGCTAACGCCGCAGAGTGCGCCTGTTTTGCGAGCGAGGAGATCGGTGTATTGGTTTTCGGTGAGGGACCAGTTGGCGATGGAGCGATTTTGATCGACTTCTCCTTCGCAAACCCGTTTTGCTGCTTGGGCGATCAAGCGTCCTGGGACGGTTGAGTCACCAGCATTTGCGAGTTGGTAGGCGTGCGTAAAGAGCCAGTCCCCGACCAGGATGCTTGTCGGAACATCCCATTGAACGTGCACGGTGGGTTGATGTCGTCGGAATTCTGCCACGTCGAGGATATCGTCGTGGATTAGGGTGGCGGTATGAACCAGTTCGACCACCATGGAGAGTCGGACAGATTCTTCGGTGCTGGCACCGAAGAGTTCGGCGGAGAGGAGAGTTAGAGCGGGTCGGAGCCGTTTCCCTCCAAGTTTGCCGACGTACTGGAGGACTTCTGCGACCTCTGGAGAAGTCGACGTAAGTTCCCTGGCCAGTTGTTCCTCGAATTGTTGCAGGCGAGGCGCAATGGGCTTACAAGCGCGAGCAAATGCTTGTTTGTAGGATTCGATGGCGGGGTTGACCGTGCAGGGACGCTCGGGAGCGACTGCAGGATTGTTCACCGAATCGTTGGAGGATGATCGGATGGTAGCGGTCGCTAGTTCCATGGTATTTTTATTCGTTTCGTCGGAAATCGCCTCGCACCCCTCCCGTTTTTTCTACAAGGTGGATCGAAAGGATTTCCATGGACTTGTCCACGGATTTCGCCATGTCGTAGAGAGTCAGGGCGGCGACAGAAGCACCTGTAAGAGCTTCCATTTCAACACCGGTTTTCCCTGTCGACCGCACAGTCACTTGCCATTCGAGCACTATTTCAGAGATCCACTTGCAATGTACTTCTGTGCCATCGATGGGAAGTGGATGGCACAGAGGAATCAGCGTTGGGGTCGCTTTGACGGCTTGAATGGCGGCGATTCGAGCGACGCTGATTGCGTCTCCCTTTTTGAGGGTATTTTCTCGAATTGCCTGGGCGGCTTCGGGGGACATCGAGATTTTGCTGGCCGCCACTGCTGAACGTCGCGTAAGGGCTTTCTCACCGACATCGACCATGTGGGCAGTGCCGTTTTGGTCGACGTGAGAGAGGGACGCGTTGTTTGGAGTGTGGGGGGCCATTAGGAATCTCTAGCCGTTGTATTTCCCGAAATCGCCGTAGAAAGTTAACTACCTGGAGTTCGCGCCATGCGGCTGAAACGAACCGTTATCTGCCGCATTGGGGTAGGTTAGCCTTTGTATTCGGCTCCGAAGAATTCTTTGCTGGCCGATACACTTGGCTTGATTGTCCGTTTGCCTTCTTTCCAGTCGGCAGGGCAGACTTCTCCGTTTGCTTCGAAGAATTGCAGGGCTTTTACCATCCGGAGGGCTTCGTCGACGGAGCGTCCGAGGGGCAGGTCGTTGACGACTTGGTGGCGTACGACACCGGCTTTGTCGATAAGGAACAAGCCTCGGAGGGCGACAGCATCGTCGAGGAGAACGTCGTAATCGCGGGAAATTTGCTTTTTCAGGTCAGCGACTAGGGTGTAGTTGATCGCACCGATCCCACCTTCGGTGCGTGGGACATTTCGCCAAGCGAGGTGGGAGAATTTGCTGTCGATCGAGACGCCGACGACTTCGACGCCCAGGTCATTAAATTCTTTGATGCGATCGGAGAAGGCGATGATTTCGGTTGGGCAAACGAAGGTGAAATCGAGTGGGTAGAAGAACAGCAGGACGTATTTTCCCTTGAGTTGGCTGAGGGTCAGCGATCCGAAGGAGCCATCTTTTAGGACGGCGTCAGCGGTGAAATCGGGAGCGGGTTTGGTGACCAGAACTGCCATGGTGTAGGAACTCCGTGGGAAAATGGTTGGAAAGAGGGATAGGTGCCTGGATGTGGCAACCGCAAGATGCCAATCGTCCCCATTGTCTGCGGTGCGTCAAGGCTCAACGGTTGGGCTTGGGGAATGGAAAGTAGGTATTCTGGTGGGGGTGAGGGGCTCAGGGGGTGGGGTAAACTGTGTGTTTTACATGTTTGGAATTCTTTGTCGGAGTCTTTTGAGGCAAGGGAGCTAGGTAGCCATGGCGCAGCGGTACGGAATCGGGGGAATGGGAATTTCCAAGATCGTTTTGTGGGTAGTTTGCTGGGTCGGTATTTTTGTAGCAAATGGGTCGATTGAATTTCGCAATTCGCAGGAGTGCGATGGGGCTCAGGGGTCTGATTCTGAGGTCGGTGCAGATCGGTTATGGGTGGTTCAAGAGGGGAAGGGGCGAGGTGTTATTGGGGTGTCGAGTACTGCGAGTGAGCGGGAGATGGAAGCGGGTGGGAGTTTACCGGAGT
>JBIJCS010000480.1:0-3943 GCA_044344575.1 Pirellula sp.
GAAGTATTCGCTAGATGGGTTGGCATTGTTTTTGAAGCAGCCGCATACGGTTCGCCCTTCGAATCGGATGCCTGGAATGCATTTGGATGATAACGAGTCGCGTGATCTAGCGCATTATTTGCTTCCATCGGTGGATCCAAGTGACGTTCGGCCGAATATGAAGTATCAGGTTTACGAGGGGGGATGGAACAAGTTACCGGATTTTCAGGAGTTGAAGCCTGTGGCAACCGGAGATTCCGAGGGGTTGGATTTATCGGTATCGGGGAGGGCAAACAACTACGCAGTGCGTTTTGAGTCTTATGTGACGATGGATGTCGCAGGAAAGGTTCGATTTCATCTTGGTTCGGATGATGGTAGCCGGCTTTTGGTAGATGGGAAGAAAGTGGTGGATGTGGATGGAATTCACCCGCATCAAACTGCAAGTGGTGACGTTGAATTGACTGCTGGTCCACACAAGATCGTGGTGGAATACTTTCAGGGGGGTGGTGAAGCGACTTTGGAGCTACAGTGGGAGAGTGCCATGTTTGTACGCCAGCCGATTGATGGTTGGCTGCAGTTGGAGCCAGGCAAGCCTGTTCAGGGAGATCCCAGGGGTAGTGGAGTCAATGAGGCAGGGCGTGACGATGCTGGATTGATCGCGCGTGGGAAGGGTTTATTTCAGAGTGTAGGATGTGTTCAGTGCCATGGGATGAAGGAAACAGACTTGGCCGAATCGCGGGTGAGTAAGGCCCCTTCGATTGACAAGCTGAAGTTGGATGCTGGATGTTTAGCGACCGAAGTGCCGAAGGGGTTACCGGAGTATCGATTGACGTCGTTTCAAAAGGATGCAATTGTTGCGGCATTGAGTGGTAATGAGCTGGATGTCAAGCTGACGGGTGAGCAGCATTCCAGGTATACCTTAGCGAAGTTGAATTGCGTTGCATGCCACCAGCGCAATGGGTTTGGTGGGCCTGAGGGTGACAAGCTGGAATTGTTTACATCGACGATTCCGGAGATGGGAGATGAGGGGCGTTTACCGCCGCGATTGACTGGAGTGGGGGACAAGCTCGCTGACGGTTATCTTGATCGAGTATTGTCGGAGGGTGCTCGACATCGGCCTTATATGCAGGTTCGAATGCCGCAGTATAGAAATGCGGCGCAAGGGTTGGCAGAGCACTGGAAACAAGCGGATCGACCGCAAGCGGATCGTGTAGCGAAGACGGCAGACGAAGCGGAAATTCGCACGATTGCTGCTGGTCGATTGTTAGCTGGCAATAAGGGGCTATCGTGTGCGCAGTGTCACACCTTTGGCAATGAGCGAGCGATAGGGATCCAAGCGATCAATTTATTGACGATGACGGAGAGGCTGCGCCCGGAGTGGTTTTATCGGTACATGTTGGAGCCTACGAAATATCGTCCGGGGACACGTATGCCAGCAAGTTTTCCGGAAGGTGTGAGTGTATTGAAGAGCGTGTACGAAGGGAACGCAGAGCACCAAATCGCGGCGTTGTGGAAGTATATGTCGCAGGGAGGTCAAGCGGCCACGCCGGAGGGGTTGCAGCGTAATCAGATCGCACTTGAGCCTACGGATCGACCGATCTTGTATCGGAATTTTCTCGAGGGGCTTTCTGCTCGTGGTATTGCTGTGGGGTATCCAGGTGGTTTGAACATCGCTTGGGATGCCGAAACGATGAACATGGCCAAGTTATGGCAGGGGCAGTTCATCGATGCTTCGATGCATTGGCGTGATCGCGGTGTTGGGCGACAAAAACCGCTTGGTGATTTGGTATTAAATTACGAATCGGTATCGCCAGTGGCGAGGCTTTCTGATGCGAGTGATTCTTGGCCTGATGCGAAGGTAATTTCCGAGGGGGCTAAGTTCCTTGGTTACCGATTGGATGCTGGAGGAGTACCGACGTTCCGCTATAGGACACAAGGTGTTGTGGTGTCGGATCGAGCGGAGTTGAGTCCAGGTCCGAATGAGACGCCGGGAATGAAGCGAAGTTTAACGTTAACACACAGCAAGCAATCGGCAGGTGATGGAGTGTGGATGGTTCGGCTTGCGAGTGGCAACGCGATCCATTCGATCGCTAAGAATACTTGGTCTGTCGAAGATCGATATCAGATAACGATTGATGAAAATCTCGTGGCTAATGCAGCAGTGCGAGAGGTACAAGGAAGGCGTGAGCTGGTGATATCGCTTCCTAGTGCAGATGCTTCGATTGAGTATTACCTTCGTTGGTAAGTTTTGGAGCATCGCGAGCCACATTTATCCAATTCAAAAAATACAAACCAAATAAACGAGAAGATTCATGTCGATTCGAGCTACGGGCAGGACCAGGATTCGCAAGGTTTTAGGGATGCTATGTGCGGCGGCTTTTACGCTGCAGGGAGCGGGGATTTGTCAGGAAAAGCAGGAGGGGAGGGGGGCTCCCAAGGAGTCCGACTATTATTCTATTCATTCGTTTGAAGTTCCGGAGGGAGTGGAGTTGGAGGCGACTTCATTTCAACGGATGCCTGATGGGAAGATGGCGGTATCATCGCGTCGCGGTGAGATTTGGATGATCGAGGATGCGGATGCTGCGGAGGTCAAGGCGGGGCAGTTCAAGCGATTTGCGCATGGAATGCATGAGCCGATCGGGATGGCATATCGAGACGGTTGGTTGTACGTCACGCAGCGACCGGACGTATCGAGGCTTAAGGATAGCGATGGAGATGGTCAAGCGGATGAGTTTGAGGTGGTTGCCGATGGATGGCAGATCACAGGGGACTATCACGAGTATGCGTTTGGATCGAAGTTTGATCGGGATGGCAATATATGGGTAGTATTGTGTTTGACGGGTTCGTTTGGAAGTGACGCTTTGTACCGTGGTTGGGCGGTACGAGTAACTCCTGACGGGCGTACCTTGCCGACGACCAGTGGTATACGGTCGCCCGGAGGCATTGGGATGAATGCGGCTGGGGATGTCTTCTATACAGACAATCAGGGGCCTTGGAACGGGACTTGCGCGTTGAAGCATTTGATGCCAAAGAAGTTTGTGGGGCATCCGGGTGGATTTAAGTGGTATTCGCAGGCGGAATCGGAGATGGGGCCGAAGCCACAGGAGCCGAAGGATGGGAGTCGATTTGTGGTTGAAGCGGACAAGATTCCCCAGTATGAGCCACCGGCGATATTGTTTCCGTATGGGAAGATGGGGCAGTCGGCTGCCGGGATTGCTTGTGATACGACAGATGGAAAGTTTGGCCCTTTCAAGAATCAGATCTTTGTGGGTGATCAGACCTTTAGCACAGTGATGCGTTGTTTCATGGAGAAGGTCCAGGGTCACTATCAAGGGGCTTGTTTTCCGTTCCGTGAGGGGTTGGATTGCGGAGTGGTTGGATTGCAGATGGAGCCCAACGGCAAGATGTTTGTAGGTGGGACCAATCGGGGTTGGGGATCACGCGGGACGAAGAGTTTTTGCGTACAGCGTTTGGATTGGACGGGGAAGGTGCCGTTTGAGGTTTTGGAGATGAAAGCGATCAAGGGAGGATTTGAGTTGGTTTTTACCCAGCCGGTAGATCGTGCGAGTGCGGAAGATCTTGGATCGTATTCGATGAAGACATTCACTTACATTTTTCAGGGGGCGTATGGTAGTCCTGAGGTGGATGCAACGGAGCCGAAATTGAAATCGGCAAAATTGTCGGAGGATGGATTGAGGGTTGAGTTGCAGGTGGAGGGGTTGCAGCGTGGGCACGTGCATCATTTGGTTTCGAAGGGGTTAAAGTCGGCAGAGGGGATTGGGTTGTTGCATACGGATGCTTACTACACTTTGAATTACTTGCCGTAGTGAGTATGTGAGGCGAGAGCCACCGTTCGCTCGTAGCCACCGCCCTCCCGTAGCCACCGTTCGCCAGACGGTGGTTGTCTTCCTGGCAACATCCACCGCTTGGCAGCGGGTGGCTACGATTGGATGACGGTCGGGGT
>JBIJCS010000481.1:0-3925 GCA_044344575.1 Pirellula sp.
AGCACCGGGAAGTCGAAACAAGTATTCCGGTTGAGATCGATATGGACTGCCGTTGCGGTTTGTATTTTTTTTGCGGTGGTTGGGTGGAACTGGCTTGCGGAAACCGATCATCAGATCGCTAATTTTGCTGCGATTGGATTGGTGGTACTCGCTTGGGTTTTTGTGTTGGTTGGAGTTTGGCGTAATCGGTTCTTATCGCGTTGGGGAAAGCTGTTCGTTAGTGTCTTACCGCTGATCGTTGCGGGGGTGTTTAGCTGTTTCTACGAGTACACGGGAGTTAGTGGTGAAGTGTTGCCGCAATTCCGTCTTCGGGCTGCGTTTCGGGCTGCGAAGGTGGTGCGTCCTCAGCGGCCAGATGTTGGGGGGAATGCTACGGTTTCCGATGCGATCAAGGGGCTTCGGTTTACTCAATATTTGGGGAATGAACGCGATGGAAAGGTTGTCGATGAATCGTTCTCGGTAGCTTGGGATCAAGCGATGCCACGAGAGTTATGGAGGCGGGATATCGGAGCTGGATGGTCTGGGGTGAGCATAGCGCAAGGGCTTGCGGTGACGTTGGAGCAATTGGGGGATGAGGAGGCGGTCACGGCGCTAAGGGTTGAAGATGGAGAGACACAATGGCAGGTTAGGCGTCCGGGTAGGCATTTTCATCCGCTTGGAGGATTAGGTCCGCGTTCGACACCTACGTTGGTTGAGCGTCATGGTCAGTGGTATGCGGTTGCTTTGACGGCTACAGGCCGATTGATCTGTGTTATTTTAGAGACGGGGGAAGTGCTTTGGGAGCGGTCGTTGTTAGAGATCACTGGAATTACTCAGGAGGAGTTTGAGAAGGGGGTGTTTTGGGGGCGAAGTGCTTCGCCATTGGTGGTGGGGGAGCGAGTGATTGTTCCGGTGGGAGGAAGTAAGGATGGGGCTGATCGGATTACGTTAATGGCGTGTTTGCTCGAGGACGGGAGTGTGTTATGGAAGAGTGGAAATCGCCAAGTTTCGTATGCATCACCGATGTTGTTGCGGCTAGATGGAGTAGAGCAGATTGTCAGTGTCAATGAAGGAGTGGTGACGGGGCATTCGCTCGAGGATGGAAGAGAGTTATGGGAGACCCCTTGGCATAGCAAGTCGGATGCGGATGCGTGTGCATCGCAACCGGTACAGGTTGGTGGGGATAAGATCTTGTTTGGAAAAGGTTATGCGCAGGGTTCGAAGTTGGTGCGAGTTCGACGGGGAGAAACAAGCGATGAGGGTGAGAAGGTCAGTGGGTCGACGCGTTGGAGGGTTGAGGAGATTTGGGTAAATGCGAGGGTGTTGAAGACAAAGCTGACGAGTGCAATTTACGATGAAGGTAGGTTGTATGCTTTGAGCGATGGGATTTTAGAGTGTGTGGATGCAGAGAAGGGGGATCGGGTGTGGCGTGGTGGGCGTTATGGACAGGGGCAGTTGTTGTTTGTTAATGGAGCACTTTTGATCTTGTCGGAGGATGGACGGATCGTTTTAGCGGACAAAGAGACCGGCAAGGTCGTAGCGCAGCGAGAGGTGCTTGAGGGAACGACTTGGAACACTTTTGCGATTGCGGGAGCGTTTTTGATTGTCCGCAATGGAACGCAGGTTGTGTGTTTGAAGTCGGAAGTGGGGGCAGGTAGCGGATCGTTGGGATTGGGAGCGGTAGATGGGGGAGTATTCGATGGGGGAGTGGCAGGCGGAAAAACTCAGGGAGGGGAGTGATGGAGGATAAAGGCTTGATCTTGGGTTTAGATCCTGGTTTAGCGATTACTGGCTATGGCGTGCTCCGATTGGTGTCTGGTAAACCAGAGTTGGTGGAGGCAGGAATATTGAAGATGCGACGGGATAGGAGTTTGCCGGATCGATTGAAGGAGTTGCATGAGGGGATCGAGGATGTGTTGACATCTTTTCGGATAGGAGCGATTGCGATTGAGCAGTTGTATTCTCATTATGAGAGGCCTCGAACGGCGATTTTGATGGGGCATGCGCGAGGGGTTTTGTGTTTAGCTGCAGCGGTAGCTGGGATTGAGGTTTTTTCGTACGAAGCTACAAAGGTCAAGCGGATGTTGACGGGCAATGGGCGTGCCCCGAAGAGTCAGATGCAGCGAGCGGTTCAATTGCAATTAGGGTTATCAGAGGCACCGGATCCTCCAGACGTTGCGGATGCTTTGGCGATTGCGTTATGTCATCATTTTTCGAAACAGATTCATTCACAATTACACGAGTAGATTGGTAGGGGTGTCGTTTGATCACGAAGATATCAGGACAGTTGTTGGCGCTCGGAGACGATCACGTGACGTTAGCGAACCCGCCGTTCGAGTATGAGATATCGATACCGGAGTTTACCCGTCGGCAGTTGCAGGGGTTGATAGGGCAGGTGATTTCGTTGCATACGATTCACTACATCGAGGGGAATGCGGCGCAGGGGAGTCGATTGACGCCGAAGTTGGTTGGATTTTTGACGACAGCGGAGCGGGACTTTTTTGAGTTATTCTGTTCGGTGGATGGGGTTGGTGTGAAGAAGGCTTTGCGGGCGATGACTCGTCCGGTGCAGGATACGGCGGTGTTAATCGAGCAGCAGGATGCGAAGGGGTTATCGAGTTTACCTGGGGTAGGTCCTGCGACGGCAGAGAAGATTATTGCGACGTTGCGGCGTAAGATGCCACGCTTTGCCTTGTTGGTTCGCCGTGAGGAGCCGACGATGGCTGATACGCAGAAGCCGGGTGTGGTTGAGGAGACTTATCAGGCTTTGTTGGTACTAGGGCATAACGAGTCTGATGCTCGTCGGTTGATTGAGCAAGCGGTAGCTGGGGGCAAGAAGTTCAAAGACTCCGAGGCGATGATTCATGCGATTTATCAGCGGCAGACTGGGCAGACGGGTTAGGACGAGACGGTTGGTTTCCGACGGCTATGGGTCGTAAGGAAGGGTTAGGTTGGTAATGGACATGTCATCGGTTGTGATATTAGCATTATTGGGTGTTGCGATTGCGGTGGCGTGGCATCCGAAGACGAGGGCTTATGGCTTTGCTGTTTGGGTGGTTGTTGCGGTATTGGCGGGGTTGATTGAGCCGAGTTTGTACTTAGGAAATCTGCCGTTGGACTATTCCAAGTTTTTAACGGTGTTGTTGCAAATTGCGATGTTTGGGATGGGTGCGACATTGACCGGTCAGGACTTTGTCCGCATTTTGAAGATGCCCAAGGGGATATTGGTTGGAGCGGTGTTGCAATTCACTGTGATGCCTTTTTTGGGTTGGGGCGTATCACTTCTTCTGGGATTGCCTGCGGAATTGATGTTGGGGATGGTGTTGTTGGGGGCAAGTCCAGGTGGTATTTCGTCGAACGTGATTACTTACTTGGCGAAGGGGAACGTGGCTCTCTCGGTGACGATGACCGCAGTATCGACGCTTTTGGCACCTGTGATGACCCCTTTGATGGTTTACTTGTATGCGCGGCAAAGTATTGATGTGGATTACATCGGCATGTTTTGGAGCATTTTAGCGACGGTGGTTGTGCCTGTTTTGTTTGGATTGGTGGCGAATAGTTTGCTGAAGCGATGGAAGGTTGACACGTCGAAGGCGGAGAAGTGGTTGGCGATGGTGTCGATGGTAGCGATCTGTTTGATTTGTGGGTTGATCTGTGCGAAGAGTCAGGCGCAGATTGCCAAGGTGGGGTTCGTTTTACTGGTGGGGGTGACGTTGCACAACGTGTTTGGGTATTTGTTAGGGTATTGGGGTAGTCGATCCGTGGGGATGAACGAGGAAGATTCGCGAACGATTGCGATTGAGGTTGGGTTACAGAATGGTGGGATGGCGGCCAATTTGGCGACGGATGTTTTGAAGAATCCATCGGCTGCGATTGCTCCGGCGCTGTTTGCTCCGGTGATGAATGTGACCGGCTCGATCTTGGCTTCGTTGTGGTCGCAGCGACC
>JBIJCS010000066.1:0-13461 GCA_044344575.1 Pirellula sp.
CCAAGTCGATCAGGATTATGGGATCAAGAGGGCATTTAGGAGGAGCATTTGATGCGATCTTGGAGTTGATACGAAGTGATCGAATCGATCTTGGACGGATCGTCACGCGTCGAGTCCAAGGGTTGGCTGGAATCGCTGAGGTTATGAACGATCCGGTGAATTCTGCGAGCATGGACTGCAAGATCATTGCGGAATTGGGAACGACAGGGACTTACGCATGACTCAAGCCGAGCATTGGCAGTTCATTGCCAGACGTTGGTCGAATGTTGGCTCTCCACTAAGGCCGATTGAAGAAGATCAGCGGATCTTTTCTGATCTTTTGGATCTTCGCCGGTCTGGGCCATTGCGGGCGTTGATTTTGGGTGTGACGCCGGAATTGAAAAACCTTCCTTGGCCCGAGCATTCGAGCATAACCGCGATTGATCGCTCGGTTGACATGATTCATGCAATATGGCCAGGTGATCGAACGGAGGCAGTCGAGGGTAACTGGTTGCAGATGCCATTCGCTGATGATTCCTTTGACTGTGTCCTTTGCGATGGTGGTCTTCATCTGCTTGACTACCCTGAGGGGCATCAAGCACTTGTCGAATCGGTCTCTCGAGTTCTTTCGAATTCTGGCTATTTCGCAATACGGCTATTTGCGTTACCCAATAAAGAAAAGAATCTGCCGGAAATTTTTTCAGCCGTCGAACGGAGAGAAATCGAGAATTTTCATATCTTCAAGTTACAGGTGCTCATGGCACTTCAAACCGATCCGGAAGTTGGCGTATCGGTGCAACACGCATATGCCGCGATACACTCTTGGGTAGGAGGAGACTTCGAGAATCTTGCGATTCGAACAGGTTGGCCGCTGGAGCAGATACAAACCTTAGAATCGTACCGGAATACAACAAGCAACTACCATTTTCTCAGCGAAGAAGAGAGTATTTCCGCGTTGACTCGCAGTGGTCATTTCCGTTTGCTCGATATACGGAGGGGAAGTTATATGCTTTCGGAACATTGCGCGATTCTGTTACTCAAAAGAACCTGAGACTCTCATGAATCAAGGACACGAGGTTTTAAAGCGTTTGGTAGACGGGTACCGTCAAACGATTTTGATTGGGACAGCTTGCCAGTCGGGGCTCTTTGACATGCTAGCAGAGAATCCGAAGACAGCAGAATCGATTGCGAAGGACAGGGGTTGGCATTCAAATATTGTCCGCCGTCTTTTACGGGGCTTAGAAGTTCTTGATTTGGTTCACTCCCAGACGCATGCGGGTAGTATTTCCCCGCTCTACACGTTAACGGATGCAGGACAATCGTTCACGCGTTTCAAAGATGATCCGATCAATCTATATTCGCAGCTTACGCTAGAGCAATACTTGCCGGGCTGGCTGTCGATGATCACATCGCTCGATGGCACCAAAACACCATTTGCAGAGCAATTTGGTGAATGCGTTTGGGACTACCGACGATCCAATAAATCGGCAGGCGATTTATTCGCCGCTTGGCTTAATCGGCAGACGGATGAACATGTCAGCGCGATCATCGAAGCGATCGATGCAGCTGCAGTTCAACGAGTAATCGATATAGGAGGTGGACGCGGTTCATTGTTGCGGGCTTTGCTGACACGGTATCCTAATTTGCATGGAGTTTTAGCCGATCAACGAGAAGTCGTGTCTCGAGCCCGCACCCTGCCCGACTGGGATACGTTTCATGGTCGAGTGGAATTTGAAGAGATCAATTTTTTTGAATCCCTACCTACTGGGCTCGATTTATACCTATTGAAGAGTGTTCTTCATGATTGGGGCGATGAAGACGCAATTGCACTTCTCAAGGTGCTTTGCAATTCGATGGGTACAACTTCGAAATTGATCGTTGTCGAGCGACTGATTCCTGATTCTCCCCAACACGATCCAGCGACCATTTGGCTGGATCTACATATGCTTTGCATCACAGGAGGGCAAGAGCGAACGCTAAAAGAGTATCACGCGTTGTTTCGGGAGGCTGGATTGGCAGCTTCGAGAGTTATCCAGACCAACGGTCCCTTCTATTTGCTCGAGGCGGTTCGTACCTAGAAGTAAACAACGAACAAGCAGCCGATGCATGAATCGAATGCCTTCTTAATTTGCGTGTACTCATGGAGCAACCTCAAGAACTTCAGCCGTCGAAGCAAGATGGAAACGTGCATTATCCATTAACTGGTCTTCAGACTGGCTTGATCATTCAAGCAATAAGCAACCCTGGATCCGTTTTGGATATTGTCCAGGTTGTGTGTACTTTGCATGGTGGTCTCGACCTGGAGCGGCTCAAGAACGCTTGGGACCGAGCAGTGATGCGGCATGATGCGTTACGGTTAGCTTTTCAAACAGAAAACTTAGATGGGCCAACGCAACGTGTTTCTGTCCCTTTTTCGATCGATATGCAGGTGCTTGATTGGACGAACAAATCCGCCGACCAAACGAAACAGGATTTGGCTGATTGGTTGGAGCAAGACCGAGTCGGAACGTTTCGTCTTGATACCCCTCCTTTGTTTCGAGTTACTTTGATCAAGTTCCATCAAGAACGCTTCGAGCTTGTATGGACTTTTCATCATTTGATATTAGATGGACGATCGATCCCAATCGTGTTGCGGGAAGTGCTGAACGAAGCATTTTACGGAATTGCACCCGGAACACGCGATCAGATATCGGTTCCGTCCTACCGGGATTATCTTCGGTGGTACTCCGAGCGAGACAGTAGTTTAGCGAAGCAGTTTTGGAAGCAATACTTATCAGATGTTTCGTTTCCAACCCCGTTGCCGTTGTACGATGCTAGGAGATCTTACGAAACTACGGATATGCCTCTTGATGCGTTGCAGATCGTTGAAGGAGAAATGGGGCAAGCGGAGATTAGCATGTTGCGATCCCAAGAAGAGCAGAAGGGGGTGTCTATTAGCACTCTACTGCATGCTACTTGGGCGCTCATTCTCGCCCGTGCGTCGGGAGTAGATCGAGTCTGTTACGGAACTGTACGATCCTGTCGCTACGGCAGTATTCCGCTAGCTCCGCAAACCGTTGGAATGTTTACAAATACCATTCCAATGGTCGTCCGGGTTCCTGAGGATGAAACCATTGGTACTTGGCTCAAGCAACTCCGCGAATTGCAACATCATTTGCGGGCATTCGAGCACACGGGTTTATCGGAGATTCGGAGCTCGCTTTCGCATTCGACAACATCTCCCCTATTCGAGAGTTTGTTAGGTTTCGAAACACAAGATCCCTTTATCGAATTAAGTGGGTCCCTGGGCGGTCCGATCGCATCAAGGGATAGCGTTGCGGGTCGAAACCCAGAAACAGATTTCCTGAAAGCCATTGAGATAAAACAGCACACAGGAATCCCACTCACCATAGCAGCACGCCTTACCGACCGGTTGTACCTGCGGTTTTCCTATGATAGTCGCCGGTTTTCACGGGTTGCCGTCGAGCGGTTGCTTAGGCAATTTATTCACGTGCTCGGGGCGATTGTTCGCAATCCGAATCATACGCCAGTTTCGAGCCTGGAGATACTTCCTGAGGAGCAGATGGATGAGCAATCGGTAGGGTTCAATAATCACCACGCGAAAAGCACCGAGGTAACGCCGTTGCATCAGTTGTTTTATCGCAAGAGTCTCGAAACGCCTGATTCCATTGCGATCGAAGGCCCGGATTCACTAATTACTTATCGCGAGCTTGTATGTTGGTCTGCGGGGGTGATGAAGTTATTGGTTGAACTGGGAGTAACGATTGGGACGCCGATAGGAATATGGATGCCACCATCGCCAAAGGGGATCGCAGCGATTCTTGGAATCCTTGGTCGCGGAGGATATTACGTGCCGTTACCTTTCGATGCTCCTGAATCGAGGCTAGCGATGATCATCAAGGATGCAGGGTTGAAGCTCATTTTCTGCATCTCTCCCCCAAACACCTCGATGGACATAGACGAGGTTTCATGGGTCACTGTACCTGACCAGTCGGACCATGGTTGGGAACATCATGTAGTGGACGATGATATGGATAGGATGTTTTGTATCATCTATACATCTGGTACAACAGGCATACCTAAAGGTGTCTGTTTAACACATCGAGGCTATGCCAATGTGATGACGCATCGCACCAAGGTTCGATTCCACTCGAGCGATTTCGAGTGTAGTCCACTAACGTCTCCCTGGCATTTCGATGGTAGCATCGTGCAGTTGTTCTCCCCGTTGACCACAGGTGGAACTCTGTTGATTTGGACATCGGTTCATGAACTCGCAAGTTCCGACGCTTACCATCGCCTGACGGCACTCACTGGTGCATCAACACTGATTGGCGAACTGATCCGACAACATGGAGTCCCTCGAGGGGTTCGCGTCATTGGTCTAGGTGCGGAGCCTGTTCCTCCGGATCTGCTTGAGATGTTGAAATCAAGTCCAAGGTTTGAACGCCTGATTACTGGCTACGGTGTAACGGAATGCTCTTGTTACTCAACCGACTATGTCTTGTATGATCGCGTGATAGGAGAGGAGTGCAAGTCTGGTGGCTACGACGGCGACGCAACAAATACCATTGGGAAGCCAATTAGCAACAATCGTATTTATGTGTTGGACAAGGAAAGGCGGTTCATTCCGATTGGATCAGTCGGAGAGATTTATATCGGTGGCGTTGGTGTATCACGGGGTTACTTGAGAAGCCCAGAGTTGACAGCAAGTAAATTTGTCCCAGATCCGGTGGATCCAACGTCGGGCAGAACTGCTTATCGAACAGGAGATCTTGGACGCTGGAGAGAAGATGGTTCCCTTGAGTTTCTTGGACGACTCGACCATCAGATCAAACTAAGAGGGCACCGAATTGAGCCCGGGGAGATTCAAGCCGTTCTATGTCAGTATCCTGGAGTACAGCAAGCATGCGTCATTTTACGCGAGGATCACGTACAGCAGAAACGCCTTGTCGCATATTGTGTAGCCCCCCAAAACCTATCGATCGACTTGACTGACTTGCGCAGATACCTATTTGGCAAATTAACCGCCTACATGGTTCCAGAATACATCAAATTCCTAAGCAGTATTCCACTGACGAGCGGAGGGAAAATCGATTTCGACAGATTACCTGCCTTGAGTCCGTTCGATGAAGCAACGCGGACTTCGGCTATTCCGCCACGTACAGAGACAGAGAAACGACTTGTTGGGATATGGGAGGATCTTCTTCAAAAATCGGGGATAGGTATCCGCGACAATTTTTTTGAGCTCGGAGGGGATTCTTTGTTAACGTTGAAGCTCTTTGCAAGGATCAAAAAGCAGTTTGACAAGACACTTCCTATGGCACTGCTGTACACCGAATCGACGATAGAGCAAATCGCAAAGAACATCGAAACCCACCAAAATCGGAGAGCCGTTGCAAGCTTGATACCGTTGCAGGCTGAGGGCCAGGGTAGCCCGCTGATTGTGATGCCATCCCTTTTCGGAGAATTGATGTTTGCCAAGCCGATGATCGATGCTCTCGGTGGTAAAATCCCCGTTTTGGGATTACAACCAAATTTGGTGATGGAGCACGAGGATTGCTTTAAGGACTTCCGACGAACAGCTTTTGAATACACCAAGACGATACGGAACCAATATCCGGACGGTCCCTATTCACTACTAGGTTACTCTTACGGAGGGCTACTTGCGTTTGAGGTTGCGAGACAATTGCGATTGCAGAACCAACAGATAAAACTCCTTGCGATTATCGATACAGGTCCCGAAGAGCGCGTCAAGATGGACAGTGCGACCGCCACATTGTTTCACATAGGCAGGGTGCTAGCGAATGCTCCAAGATGGTTGATCGAGAACCTCGATCCGGCTGCAATCGCGCCTTTGAGCGCGCGGGTTGCGACAAAAATCAAACGCATATTGCGAAAGCGCAGTGAGTCTACTTCTCATCGTTTGCATTTGAACGATCTTTTCGACGCTGAAAAATACAGCCAGGAGAACGATGAGGCTCTTGATCGTTGTTTTGAGGGTTATCAAGCCTATCTACCCGAACGGTATGATGGAACAATTACTTTGTTCCGCGCTGATTCCCGCCCTTTATTGCATAGCCTCTCGGCGGATCTAGGATGGAAGCAGTTTTCCAATAGGGTGGTTGTGCATCGATTACGGGCAAACCATGAGACCATCATCCAGCCTCCTTTCGCGACATCCATTGCCATGTTGTTGCTCGATGCGTTGCTAACAGAGAAATAGGTAGTAGGCGATATGACGAACGGCGTCAGCTTGGTAACTGGAATCCGCTAGCTATAGGAGCTAGGTTGCCGAGGGTGCAATATTTAGCAACTGCTCCCAGAACGCATCGATTTGCACCAGAAAATGGTACGGGGCTGATTCTATTTGTTCAGGGAGTACTACTTTTTCTGGCATCCATCCCCTTATGTCTGCTGCGTAGGAACTCGATTCAAGTGTGGTTATTGAGAAATTTCAGGGGGAAGATTTGGTTCACACTACCCCTAACTCATTTGTTAGAATCGCGGGTTGGAAGGTGGCTAACCGATGTCTTCAACCTGGAGCTTTCGTGATGCGTTCGTATTTGATCATACTAAGTTTGTTTGGAGTGGCAGGCTGTGGGTTCGATGAGCAAGAGACTGTTGGTGATGCGACTCAAAAGATCCCTGTACGGACGGTTAGCTTCGAAAATAGTATTGGAATGAAATTAATCCCAATTCCAGCAGGAAGCTTTTCCACTGCGCCCGGATACGCCAAGACAAACGCTTCACCTAACGCGACTCTACGCCATACAATTACGCTCAGTAGATCGTATTACATGGGCGCATTTGAAGTCACACAAGCGCAGTACGAAAAAGTCATCGGTACAAACCCAAGTGCATTTAAAAGAGTTTTCGACGCTGTCCAAACTCAACCCGCAGGAGGTGTTGAGGATCCAGGGCTCGGAATGACTCGTCCGGTGGAAATGGTCTCCTGGATGCAAGCGGTCGAGTTCTGCAATCGCCTATCCGAATTGCCCGAAGAAAAAGCTGCCGGGCGTGTATATCGCTTGCCGACTGAAGCGGAATGGGAGTATGCGTTCCGCGCAGGGGCAACGAATCCGGTTTATCTTCCAGGGGATGCAAAAGAACTTGACCACCTCGCTTGGTGGTCCGGAAATTCCCTTCCGACAACGAACCCAGTGGGAGGAAAATCCCCAAATGCGTGGGGGTTGTACGACATGGCTGGTAATGTAAAGGAGTATTGTTCTGATTGGTATGCAGAGGATTACCCTGCGGCAAGCATCGAAGATCCCAAAGGCCCCACCGACGTCAAGTGGTCCAAGCATGTCCTACGAGGAGGTTCTTATCAAACAGAGCTCCATTGGATGAATTCGAATCTGCGGTCACCAGAACTGGTATCGAATCACGTTAGTCCAACCGTGGGGTTTCGCGTTGTGATGCAGGAAGCAAAAGCATTTGAAATCGCCGATGTGCTCCGAGATTACTGGGACGCCAAACCGAAATTGCTACGTCAAAGCCTACAACTTATCCAATCTCAATGGGAATCGGCTCTACCATCCTTAACCGCCGTTTCGAAGGGGCCAGCATCCTCAGACGCAGAACGAATCAAAAGGTTGCTAGCTCGCGTTGCGATTGCTGCGCAAGATCCAAGTAAACTCGATAAGGTGTTGGAGGATTTCTCTACGCAGCACGTGGACTACTTCCTAGAGATATCGGATATGCTTGAGCCCCAGTTCATCGCTGCACAGCAGCAATTGAAAAATGTGCTAGCGGATCCGAATGTAGCATTACATCGAAGAATATTTGCTTTGCATGCTCTGCAAAGAACGGCTCCGGAGGTTATGGAGTCGCTCTGGGATGCGTCCTGGGAGGAGCAATTCGCCCAGCAATTGGTGCTCCGACTGAGCGATGAATCGCAAGCCGATTTCGAACGGACGAAGAAGAAGATTTACCGACAAGTGCTACGGCCTTTTCGGGACAAATTACGGTCGGAGTTAATAAATACTTTCGAGAAAGTACCGCAGAACAGGTTCGAACTCCAAGAAACGAATCAAGCGATGGATGTATTGGCATCTTATTACTCAGATGATCCGTCGTTACTCGCAGACTTGCTTATCAATGCACCGCAAGGACAACGCGGAGTCGCGCTGGATGCTCTTAGGGTACTGACTCGATACCCAATGGTTGAAGGAAAGGTCACAATCGATCGATCAGCAATTGGCCCTGAGGTTTTGGAGAAGCTATCACAAGTTATTAAAACACCTCCCCCAAGCGAACTAGAAGCATCGCAACGCGTGCGGTATGCAACCAGACGGGTGAATGCAGCAAGTTATTTTTTTGAATTGGAGAAGTTTGAAGAGGTTCTTCCCCTCTTTGATTGGAAGGACGATCCAGAAGCAGTCACGCAGTGGATGTTGCAAGGAATGGCAAGTAATGCATTCTTGACTTTTGTTTCCCAATTACCTCCCGGAAAGACTCGAGACACAGCTTTTTACGCAAGTCTACTTTCAAATCCAAATCGCCTCTCTGGGCCTCATTCGGAGGAACAAAAATTCTGGGATAAGGTTCTAGATTGGTATGCCAACGAGCCGAACTCTGCTGTTCACAGCGCGATACGCTGGTTCTTGAAAAAGAACAGCAAGCATCAGTTGGTCGATCAAGTCGACGAGACTGCAGTACCTTACTCTCCCAACCGAGAATGGTTCACGATGAAAATCCCATTGATAGAATCTAAGAGTACAAGTGTTCCTCTAAGTCCTTACCAATACGCTTGCTTGACCTTTGTCGTTTTTCAACCTGGTACGTATACGGTTGAACCCATGGAGATCTCTTACGCCCAAGGCCAGAGAATCAGTCGAAAGACACTCGTCCTTGATCGTCCGGTCGCTATACTGGATCGCGAAATATCGCGACAAGAATTAAATGCATTTCAAACTGGGAAGGTCGACGGCCGGAACTCTCATCCCTTGAAATGCAGTTGGTATGAATCGGTAGCATTCTGCCGGTGGTTGACCGTGCAGGCTGGGATGAGTGAAATGTCTCAGGTGTACGTGGACCCAAGTACGCTCGACGCAAGTTCGGTACCATTTTTTCGAAGCGCGAATGCACAAGATTTTCCGATCGATTGGCCCTGCGATTTGAAGAAGCCTGGTTTCCGATTGCCCACGAATACCGAGTGGGAGATAGCTACCAGAGGGGAAACTTCGACCGCATATGGTTTCGGGAATGATGAATCCCTATTGCCTGAATTCGCTTGGAGCCAACACAGCGATTACAGACACATGAGTACAAGTATAGATCGATCGCGATGGATGGATGGAAGGAGTCTTCTACCAAATCTCAGGGGTATGTTTGATATGCACGGCAACTACGAGGAATGGGTAAACGACTGGAGCGAGCATAGCATTTACGGTTCTCCCGAAGACCAACCCCGTCTTGGTATTTTACGCGGGGGAAATGCAATGGATGTCGAACGCACTCGCTCAAGTTCTTGGGCGACAGAAGTCCGTAGCCGACTAGATCTACCAGTTAGTTTTCGACTTGCCATTACCTTACCGGATCATCCCACTTCGAACGACCGATGACTAGGTTACCCAAAAGGATAGACTGGCCGCGTTTTGAACACGCGATTGCTGGAGCGAGTTGTTCCGGGTATTCTTTGCATTTTGGTGTGAGGCGGTTTGGAGTTCAGCGGGGTAGCGGATCGTGTTGACAATCCGCGTAACAAGCTTGTGCACGCCGTAGGGCAAATCGTGGTGGAACACTTATTGATTCATATGGGAGTGAACATTGCTCAATTCTTGCTGGTCTCTTGTTCGTCTGATCAAAAGCGCATTTAGAAAAAATCCCAATCGATTCCTGAAGCACGTCTCTGGAGTTGTGCATGTGGGTGCAAGTACCGGTCAGGAACGCTACTTGTATCGCAAGCATTCGTTAGATGTCGTTTGGATTGAGCCAATTCCAGAAGTCTTCAATCGACTTGCTGCGCATCTCCGAGAATTTGAAAAACAGGTTGCCTTTCAAGCCCTAGTAACCGATGTAGACAACGAAGAATATACGTTGAACATTTCCAGCAACGATGGTCTCTCATCGTCCATTTTCGAACTGAAGCATCATCGAGACATTTGGCCGAATGTCACTTACGTGAAGAGACTGCCCCTGCGAAGTACAACGTTGCTGACACTGTTCAAAAACGAAAACATCGACGCGAGCAAATACCAAGCGTTAATCATGGACACCCAGGGCTCCGAACTGCTGGTTCTACGAGGATGCGGTCCGCTCTTACATCAATTTGAATTTATCAAGACAGAGGTCCCCGACTTTGAGTCTTACGAAGGATGCTGTCAACTGGCAGATATTCAGACTTTTATGGAAGACCATGGATTTCGTGAAATCAGCCGCGCCGAGTTTGCTCGCTCACCTGGGCGAGGAAGCTACTACGATATTGTTTTTCAACGAGTCCCGTCCTAAGTGGAGATAAAACCGGCAAGTGGTCAAGGATTAAATCGCCCTGGGACACTCGAGAAGGTGCCACACCACAGAGAAGACCGTCCTCAGGTTGCAGACCATCGTAATCGTTAAGCAGTCAGCCGGAGACGTACTTTTGCGTTCGACGGATCCTTCGACGTGCGGCGAGATAATGGCTACTACAAGACCACCGTCTGGTGAGCGGTGGCTACGGGAGAACGCGGCTACGGGAGAGCGCGGTTACGGGGGAACGGTGGATGTGTCTTATGTAGCCACCCGCTGCCAAGCGGTGGAAGTGGCGAGGAGAATTTCCACCGTCTGGCGAACGGTGGCTACGGGAGAACGCGGCTACGGGGGAGCGCGGTTACGGGGGAACGGTGGATGTGTCTTATGTAGCCACCCGCTGCCAAGCGGTGGTTGTGTTGAGGAGAATTTCCACCGTCTGGCGAACGGTGGCTACGGGAACGCGGTGGTTGTGTTGAGGGAAATGTCCACCGTCTGGCGAACGGTGGCTACGGGAACGCGGTGGTTGTGTTGAGGGAAATGTCCACCGTCTGGCGAACGGTGGCTACGGGAACGCGGTGGTTGTGGCGAGGGAAATGTCCACCGTTTGGTGAGCGGTGGCTACAAGGTTCCGCGGGTTTCTTGCTCGCGCTCGATCGCTTCGAATAACGCCTTGAAATTTCCTTTCCCAAAACTCTTTGATCCCTCTCGCTGGATAATCTCAAAGAATAATGTCGGTCGATCTTGCACCGGCTTCGTGAAGATCTGCAACATGTATCCTTCGTCGTCACGATCCACCAGAACCCCTAAATCTGCCAACTGACCTATATCCTCTTTGATCGTGCCAACACGCTGCTCCAGGGTGTCATAGTACGTTTTCGGAACTCGCAAAAACGATACGTCATTATCTCGTAATGCCCGTACGGTTTTCACAATGTCATTGGTCGCTAATGCAATGTGTTGCACCCCAGCACCACCGTAAAACTCGATGTACTCCTCAATCTGACTCTTCTTGCGACCCGTCGCCGGTTCGTTGATCGGGAATTTGATCCGCCCGCGACCTCCTTGCACTACTTTGGACATCAACGCGGAATACTCAGTTGATATGTCCTTGTCATCAAACGAAACTAACTGCTCAAACCCTAACACCCGACGATAAAATTCAACCCACTCATTCATTCTCCCTTCTTCTACATTCCCCACGATGTGGTCAATCCCCAACAAACCTGTCGGATGATATGTTGCCGGATTGTACCTCGCTGGATCAATCGCTTTAAATCCCGGTGCAAATGCTCCTTGGTATCGATCTCGATTTACAAATGTATGGGTCGTGTCCCCATAAGCGCGAATCGTTGCCAATTCGTACGTTCCATACTCGTCAACGATCTCTTGCGGACCAACCACCCCAATCGCTCCTCGCTCAACCGCTAAATGATACGCCCGCTTGACGTCGTCTACTTGCAGCGCGATGTCCGATACTCCATCCCCATGCAAGATCAACCGGTGGGCATCCGGGTGATTCGCTCGCAAGGGTGACACCAATACGAAATAGATTCCACCTTGCTTAAGCACATACCCCGCCTCATTCCTAACCTTGGTCTCTAGCCCGGCGTACGCAACGATGTCAAACCCGTAGGCATTGCGATAGAAATAAGCTGATTGCCTCGCGTTCCCAACAAAAAATCGTACGTGGTCGATTTTCCGAATCGGTATGTCTTCCTTTGCACTCATCGCTACCCCCAATCTGTTGAATCTAGTATCTTGGATTTAGTCTTTCGAATTTACAACCTGCTGTTCTTACGTGACCGATCGCAGCGCATCTCGACGTGGCGATCACCGGCCTGCTTTACCGCGGTGCTATCTCTACGACGCGCTATATCCTCTTTGTATCCGGACGCCAAGACTTGAAAAACTCTAAACATTCCGGATTCGCTAACGCTCCGACATTACCGATAGACAAACCAGTAATCGCGTTGCGAACAGCCAATTCCGATAGCTTGCCATTCATTGTTTTCGGTAGGTCCTCGACTGGGACGATCCAAGCCGGAACATGGCGCGGTGAGCAATGCGATTTAATGCGTTGCCGAATCGCTTGTTCTAGCCCGGCGTCGATTTGCGATCCTCCTTCCCCCCTACTCGTTGCCCTGAGCTTGATAAACAGTACGATTTTCTCGTCTCCTTCATGTTTCCAGGCCGTCGCCGCGGCTTCTACGATCTCCGGGAATCCCTCCAATTGGCGATAGATTTCCGCTGTTCCAATTCTCACTCCACCTGGATTCAATGTTGCATCCGAGCGACCATAAATGATCATCCCACCATTACGCGTTTCCAACGCCCAATCCCCGTGCCACCAAACCCCAGGGTACCTCTCCCAGTAGGTCTTGCGGTACCGCGCTCCGTCTGGATCTTGCCAAAACCCCAGTGGCATGCTTGGAAAAGCATTCTTGCAAACCAACTCACCTGCCTGTCCGACGAGTGCCGCCCCCGCTTCATCGACCACTTGAACATCCATCCCCAAACCTTTGCATTGGATCTCCCCGGAATAAACCGGTAAGAGCGGGTTTCCCAACACGAAACAAGAAACGATGTCAGTACCACCTGAGATCGACGTCAAATGCATCTCCTTTTTGACGGCTTGGTAAAGCCATTGAAATTGCTCCGGCAATAGCGGCGAACCTGTCGATAACAACACTCGCAAGCGTTCTAAATTCGTATGTGTCTTTGGCTCAAACGGGAATTTCTCTAACGCCGCGTAATAGCGCGCCGACGCACCAAAATGGGTCACTTGATGCTCTTGTGCTATTCGCCAAAGCACGCCCGGATCGGGGTACATCGGCGAACCGTCAAACAGCACGATCGTTGCACGGGATACAAGTCCACTGACCAACCAATTCCACATCATCCAACCGGTCGTCGTAAAATAAAATAGCCGATCACCATCGCGTATGTCTGAATGCAATCGCTGCTCTTTGACATGCTGCAGTAAACTCCCACCTGCCCCGTGTACGATGCACTTCGGTGCACCAGTTG
>JBIJCS010000482.1:0-3910 GCA_044344575.1 Pirellula sp.
ACCTTTCAGTGGGTGTTTGATCATCGCGAAGAAGATATTTTCTGGTGTACTGCGGATTGCGGTTGGATCACTGGTCACAGTTACATCGTGTATGGACCTCTATCTGCAGGCGCCACCCAGGTTCTCTATGAGGGTGCTCCGAATTGGCCGGCAGAAGATCGATTTTGGGAGCTGATCGCAAAGTACAAAGTCAGCATCCTTTACACTGCACCCACGGCCATCCGCGCGTTTATCAAGTGGGGGGATCACCACGTTGAGAAGCACGATCTCTCAAGTCTGCGGTTGCTTGGAAGCGTTGGAGAAGGAATCAATCCGGAAGCGTGGATGTGGTATTACAACAAGATCGGTGGAGGGAGATGTCCGATCGTTGACACTTGGTGGCAAACGGAAACCGGTGGCATCATGATGTCACCTCTACCAGGTGCGATCGCTTGCAAGCCCGGCTCATGCACCAAGCCATTGCCGGGAATCATCCCACGCATTCTGCATGCGGATTTATCCGATGTCGGTACCAATGAAGGAGGGATGCTGTGCATTGAAAAGCCTTGGCCGGGCATGTTGCGAGGTGTTTGGGGCGATGACGAGCGATTTAAAGAAACCTATTGGAGTCGAGTCCCGCACATGTACTTAACCGGCGATAATTCTCGCCGCGATGAGGATGGGTACTATTGGATCATGGGACGTATCGATGATGTGATCAACGTCTCAGGGCATAGGCTTAGCACCATCGAAATAGAGAGTGCACTTGTCAGCCATCCATCTGTTGCGGAAGCCGCTGCGGTTGGGAGACCAGATGAAATCAAGGGGCAAGGTATTGCTGTCTTCGTCACTCTCAAGAATCATGCACCGGATGAGGAGATTCGCGATGCATTGAAGAAGCACGTTCGTAAAGAGATCGGTGCTCTTGCGGTACCCGATGAGATTCGATTCACGACCGCCTTACCCAAGACGCGAAGCGGAAAAATCATGCGGCGATTGCTCCGCGATATTGCGTCCGGTAAAGAGTCGACTCAGGATACATCGACTTTGGAAGATTTCAGCGTACTTGCCAAACTCCGTGGCGACGAAGAATCCTAGTTGCTGTGAAGCATGCCGCGACGGTGGCTCCGCTTTGGGAAAGGAGCCACCATCGCTTTTGACTCGAGAATGGGAGGTTCTCGGAAGGATTACTTTTCTTCGGACTTAGAAACTTCCTTGAGCAATTTCTTGAGCATTCCCTTGAGTTCGGATACTTCTTCTCGTAGCGAAGCGATCTGACTCTTGAGTTCCGAATTGTCTACCGGTTGGATTGCCAATCCACCTTGGAATCCGGGCATGACCTGCATCCCAGGTACCATCGGAATTGCTTGTCCAAAAGAAAAGACACCTGATTGGAGTCCCTCTAGTTCTTCACCGGAGACGATGCTGCCAGCTTGTGGCATGACGGAGAAGCTGTAAGCCCCGGCTTCCTCGGACTTCATTGGCTTGACTTGGACGGTCATCACTTTGCCGTCGCGGTCCAAGACAATTTCGACAGGTTTATCGGCGCCGCCAGCTTGTTGTACCGCTTCCTGCAGTTGGGTGAATGCTTCTGCTTTATTGCCGTTAATCTTGATGATGACGTCATTCTCTTCAACGCCAGCTTGCGATGCCGGAGAATCTTCCATCACGCGTTCAACGATTAAACCTTCGTTTGGTTTATCCTGTCCATCCGCAGATTGTTGCACTGCGATACCGATTCGGAAAGAAGGGCCCGCCATCCCTGCAAGTGCCTGGCCTTGTACTGCCTTCGGAATCATGTTTTTCAGTTCAGCAAGATTATTCAAATCCAAATCAAGTTCTTTGCCGTCTCGCTGTAGCAAGATGCCGTTGGGTCCCCCTTGGAAGATCTTGAATTCTTTGATTTTTTTGCCATCTTTGCCTTGCGTGGCTATGCCCGACTTTTTGTCATCAGATTTCTTATCGCTATCATCGACCACTGTGACTGTCAGCGTGGTTTGGTTCGATTCGGTTGTCGCGTTTTTTCCATCCGTGGTTTTTGGAACAACCACGACGCGACGTTGCTCGTATACTTTGGTCTTTCCATCACCGCTCTGCGCTTTTGCTTTACCGTCTGCGTTGACGATCACGGTCTGAGTGGTTGTAACCGATTTGGATTCAGTCGTGCTCGAGTTTGCCGTGCCTGAGCCGTTTGCTTTGGGAACGGATTTCATCGCTTGTTCGAGGCTGGTTTCTACTTGCTTGAGGATCTTGTCTCGTTGCTCTTCGGGCAAGTCTTTCAATTGTTCGCGAAGCTTCTTTAAAACGTCCGCAGAAGCGTCAGTACCTGTGACAACGACCACTTGAGTCTTTGTCTGTTGTGGATCTTGTGCGAGCAGAGAGGCTGAGGAATAACCGGAAAAAGCTACAGCTAGTCCGCACAGCAAAAGGGAGCGAAGTGTTGAGCGATTGCTACGAAGTGTGTACTGCATCAAAAGTTTCCTTATCTGTAAAGTGACGAAAAGTTACCTAGTGAAAATGTGATTATAGGCCGTAGGGTTTTAGCGAAACGTTATGTACAGGGACCAAGATTTTGCGACCATCGTCGAGATTCCCGGAGAGATACTGCGGCTGAACATCGAGTTGGTAGCCCTTGCGCTTCAATTGCTGATTTAGTTTTGCGAACTCGAGGGCTTCGTTTGCCAACACCAGTTTAGGGTCGAATTCTTTTGCATCGAGCAGAGGAATTTCATGTGCAAATTGATTTTCCCCTTGTACTTGCATTCGCATGCTACTTCGACCCAGGGGCAACGAATTGGTTGCCCATTGTTGAGGTACATCCCCTTGGTCTTCGGTTTGTGGAGTCAACGGCGGTTTAGCGGCCGTGTATTGTCCTGGTTGCGGGGTGGGCTGCAAGTGATTGACAGAAGGGTGTCTGCCGACGAACCATCCTAGAGCCAAAAGAAGAGCAGCCGCAGTTGCTAATGCTCCGACTTGGCGCAAGCCCCAGCTTGTTGATGAAGCTTTATCGAGTGACCTGTCAGCATGGACTGCCTTCAGTAGCGTGGTTTGCAATGTGGATTGTTGCGAGGTTGGAAAGCTTTCTTGGCTTGGATGGGTTTGTGCAGATTTTGGAAGTTGCTGAATCCATACGAGCTCTTCGAGCAATTCCAATGCCAATACTCTCCATTGGCCTGGATCTTTATCAAGTCCGTTGAGTAGATCAGCTCGTTCGCGATGCGAAATCTCGCCGTCGATCAATCGCTGTCGTTGGAGCGGAGACATAAGTGACCTTTGGGGAACGATAAAAACTATGGGAGGATGTTTTCGTTAATGGCTGTTAGCCGAAAAGTGCTGTGAGTGCTTTCAACCCTGTCGAGGTTGTGAGTTAATCAAAACCCGAGAGATGGGACCGCAGTGCGCGCCTCGCTTTGAGCAAGCGGTACTCCACGGTTTTAACGGTGATTCCCAAATGCTTTGCTAGTGCTTCATAGCCCCAACCTTCGGTGTACTTCAATAACAGGATTTGCCGATCTTGGGGAGAGAGTTTTTTCAGTCCCTCCGCCACAGAGGCATTCACCTCCGATTCGAGCAACCAGGAACCTGGAGGGGGTTCGCGATCACTGGAACGCACTTCGCCCTTTGCGAGCACATTTTCAAGCAACCGCTTGCCACGCCCCGTGGATCGGTGATGATTGATCACTTTTCTCAAGGCGATTTTGTAGAGCCAAGGAGCAATTTTCTCTGGATCGGACGGGGGATTCGCTTGACGTACAGCTGCCAATGCGACCTCTTGCATCACATCAGCCGCAGCTTCGTGATCCGATAACCTGGACCGGATGACGGTAGAGAGCCAGCGTCGATGGAATTCGAGCGTTTCTCCCCAATCAATTTTGGTCTGGTTCATCGTCCGCCTTGCCAAAAACACACTCTTATTGGTTCCGTTCTTCAG
>JBIJCS010000483.1:0-3902 GCA_044344575.1 Pirellula sp.
GAAGATGCTAACGGTCGCCAGATTCCGTTATCGCAGTTAGCGGAGATTCGAGTTGAAGATGGGCCAGTGGAGATTAGTCGCGATGCGATTCGGCGCCGATTGCTTGTTAGTTGTAACGTGCGGGGGCGAGATCTCGCTGGTTTCGTTGCCGAGGCTCAGAGGGTGGTTGACCAGTCGGTCAAGCTACCATCTGGTTATGTGTTGCATTGGGGTGGGCAGTTCGAGAATCTCAAAGAGGCGTCGGAACGTCTTGCGATTGCCGTCCCAGTGGCACTTTTGCTGATTTTTTCCCTACTTTATCTGACGTTTCAGTCGGTGCGGCTTGCTCTATTGATCTACCTCAACGTTCCGATCGCGGCGACCGGGGGCATCATCGCACTTTGGCTCAGAGACATGCCGTTTTCAATTTCGGCAGGGGTGGGTTTCATTGCACTCTTCGGCATTGCCGTGATGAATGGCGTGGTTTTGATTGAGCATATCCGACATCTACAGCATAGCGGAAGTTCTTTGCGGGAGGCGGTGACGAACGGTGCAATCGATCGTCTTCGACCTGTGTTTATGACTGCGGCTTGCGGTGCACTGGGATTTATTCCGATGGCGATTTCCAGTTCTTCGGGGGCGGAAGTCCAGCGACCGTTAGCGACGGTTGTTATTGGCGGTTTGATCACGTCGACGGTTCTGACATTGCTTGTTTTGCCAGCGATTTATCGATGGTTTGATCCCCCGGCGGACAAATAGCACCTGGGCGGCCCGCGTGCTACACTTTTCGTGCTACACTGTTTTAGTAACTGTACGATTTTTGCAGTCAAACGGCTATGGTTAGCATTTATACGGGCTTGGTTGTTGGCTTCGTTCGTAGGTCTGAGGTTTTCATGGAATTTCGTTTTCCTCGTGGGAATTGAGCGATGATGCAACAGCGAACGCATGCATGCCGACATTATGCGCTTGCTCGTCGGGAAGCGTTGCAGATCGGTGCCTCTGCAATTCTTGGGATGGGTGGGAATCACTGGGGTGCATTGCGGGAATTGCATGCGCAGGATTCGGTAAGAAGAAACGCTAAGTCGTGTATTTTTATTTTTCTCTCTGGAGGCTTAGCTCAGCACGAAAGCTTTGATATGAAACCGGACGCTCCTCAAGAGATCCGAGGAGAGTTTCGGCCCATTGCAACACGAACCCCAGGCTTGCAGATCTGCGAGCATCTGCCGAAATTGGCATCGATCAGTCATCTTTGGTCACTGTGTCGGTCTCTTGGACATCCCTCAAACGATCACTCGGTGAGTCATCATGTGATGCTAACAGGGCAATCGAATTTACCGAGTGGTTTTAACCCAAGCGTTCCGAACCGAACCGATTTTCCGTCGATTGCTGCGAAAGTTGGGCACTCTTGTAGTCAATCCAAGCCTAGGAAGATCCCGACCAATAATCTTCCTCCCGCGATCGTCCTTCCTGAGCGTTTGGTTCACAATACTGGGCGTGTACTGCCGGGCCAACATGCGGGGATGATGGGGCAATCCCATGATCCTTGGTTCCTTGAAGCTTCTTCCTTTCACACGACGTCGTATGGTGCATTTCCAATCTTTGGTTTTGACCATCAAGACCGAGGCAAGCCGGACGATCGCATATTCCAGGCTCCTCAGTTGTCGGTTCCTCATGCGCAACGGATCGAGGATATCCAAGCGAGAATGTCGCTCCTGACCCGGTTGAATCAGCAGCGGCGAAATATTGATCAGTTGGCTAGTGGTAATCCGCTTGATCGCCATCGACAGACCGCAGCGAGTTTGATGGTTGATCCCAAGGTACACCGAGCGTTGGACGTGACGAAGGCGAATCCGGAGAGCCTTGCGCGATACGGTTTGCATTCATTCGGTTGGTCGCTTTTGATGGCCCGGCAATTGGTAGATGTGGGGGTTCCATTAATACAGGTCAATCTCGGAAATAATGAGACTTGGGATACCCACGGAAATGCGTTTCCGCATTTAAAGGAAAAGTTACTGCCACCCATGGACCAAGCGGTTTCGGCGTTGCTTGAAGATCTGCATGCTTCCGGTCTCTTAGAGGAGACATTGGTTGTGATGGCAGGGGAATTTGGTCGCACACCGAAAATCACCCATCTGGCAGAGCATTACAAATTGCCGGGTCGCGATCACTGGGGACCTTGCCAGTCGGTTTTGTTTGCCGGAGGAGGAATCCGACCGGGGGTCGTGGTTGGGAAAACCGATGCCAAAGGAGAATATCCTGTGGAGACTCCAGTAACCCCTGAAAATTTTGCTGCCACGATCTACCAACAGATGGGAATACCCGCAAATGCCCACTGGAATGATTCTCTGAATCGTCCTTTTGCGCTGTACCAGGGAGAACCCATCGCCGGTTTGATGTAAAATGGAGTTGCCGGATGCATTGAATCCACGATTTGGATTACCCACCACGCATCCCTCCCTCCCACACGATTTCCTGCCATGCTACGACGAACCTCTGCACCGACGCTACCCGCCCTGGTGAACCCGCATGTAAAAGGCATTGGTCTGGTTTTAGTACTGATGTTCTGTATGTTTCTACTGTACCCACAAGTGGCTTGTGCTCAAGTCATCCTTGGGGGGGTAATCCCGCAAGGTGGAAAACCAGGTAAAGCCATTACGATTGAGTTTACCGGGCAGAACTTCAAGGTTCCGATGCGTTTATCCGCATCGTTTCCTTGCGAGACGAAGTGGCTATCGGTCGAACCGACCCAAGCTGTTGCAGAGGTTCTCTTCCCTGAAACCGTTCCGTTAGGCCCGATTACCGTTTGGCTAGCGACAGACGATGCTGTAAGCGACTCGTATCAGTTCTTGCTCGATGATTTGGAATCGGTTCGAGACAATGGTACTAATCATTTGAAGGAACAAGCCCAAGGCGTTGTGCTTCCATGTGCAGTTGACGGTAAGTCGGATGCAGCGCAGAGTGACTTTTACTCGGTCATGCTGGAGGCTGGATTCACTATCAGTGTGGACTGCGTTGCGGAGCGACTAGGATCCACGATGGATCCTGTGGTACGCATTTGGGGGCCGCAAGGAACGATCGTTCAGCAGTTCGATGACAGTCCAAACGGCCCAGACGTTCAAGCAACCTTCACGGCATCTGTTGCAGGGCCATATTTGATTGAGGTTGTAGATAGTCGTTATGCGGGTGAGGGACGCTATCGCCTCAGGCTTGGCTCGTTCACGACTCCAGCAATTCCATATCCATTCGTCATCCATCCTAAAAATGGATCTGCTGTGCGATGGATCGGGGCTGATGGAAGTCAATTCGAGGCACCTTCCGGAGTACAGAGTTTTGATCTTACCTACGTTGATCGAACGACTATATCTGCGGTGTCACCATCGGGATCGGGTGGTGTTTGGGGGGAAGTATTGGTTCGCGATTTCCAGACAGCGATTGAGCCGATCGAATCGGTAGCTTACGCCGGTGCGGTGGAATCGCCATTGCCTATCCCCGTAGGGATTAGCGGGCGATTGACGAGCGAGAAGGAAGTGGATTCGTATGTCGTTGCGGGTGTGCAAGGACAAGTGGTTCGCATCCAATCACGCACCAGGAGCCTTGGACTCGCAACGTTGCTAAAACTCGCGGTGTTCGATGCAGCGGGCAATCGGGTTGCGGAATCTGGGTTTACCGATGAAGACTCGGTGCTGGATATGACATTCCCAGCAACGGGGACTTACACTTTAAAGGTAACCGAGTGGCTTGGGCGTTTTGGCCCTTTGTTCGGTTACTGTGTCGAGATCATGCCGAAATCGCAGTTCTCATTTGCTCTCAAGGCAGATCCCAAGGGTTTGGAGACGCGACTGATGGAATCCGGCTCGGGTGCTGCATTCATCGACTTGTTGGTACAACGGGTGGACTATGAAGGCCCGATACAACTGGAGACC
>JBIJCS010000068.1:0-13413 GCA_044344575.1 Pirellula sp.
GAGCTACCGTGGTTGTGTTGGTCCGGGTGATATGTACGGGGATCCAACGGATGCGAGTTCGGGACCTTGGGGGATGGGATTCTTCAATGTGATGCCCAATCAGAGTGTCGACACGGGTGCGGCAGTAAAGACATTGCATTCGCGGCCGCGGGACTGCACAGATGGGTTATCGAACACGTTGTTCTTGTCGGAAGGACTGATGGCCAATGTGACTTGGTGGGGAGGTGCGATGGGTGAGATTCACTACGGCAACATGGGTGGTTCTTTATTTTCCGCTACGCTTACGCCAAATTCGTCTGCCCCAGATCGAATCTTGGGGCCCTGTCCACAGGATGTGAGTGATTCGCGGTACAAGTCACCCTGTTTGAGTCTCGGTGGTAGTGCTTGGTGGACTCGTTCTGGTCAGCTTGCTCATGCCGCTGCACGCAGTTTACATGGAAGTGGTGTCTCGACGGTCTTCGCGGATGGAGGAACACGATTCGTACCGAACAGCGTTGACACGCGGGTTTGGCGAGCGATTGCGACGGCGGCAAACAGCGAAAAAGAATCTTACGAAGAATAGGTTTCTGCATGATCAAGCCAAGAGTTTTTGCGTTGGGTAACCTTGTTGCCATGACATTGCTTTTTCTTGCCGGCTGTGGGGCTTCTACGGCTACGGTATCCGGCACGGTCAGTTACGACGGCACTGCGATTGAGAAGGGGATGGTGACGTTTACGCCGGAGGGAACTGCCGGTTCGGTGGTGGGGGCGGAGATTCTCGCTGGCAAGTACGTGGCGAAGGGGGTTGCACCGGGCAAGAACATCGTGCAGGTTGTCGCTGTGAAATCCGTTCCATTTGTTCGCAGTTCGGAAGAAATGGCAAAGATGGCTGAAGAGCAAAAGGGGAAAACAAAAATAGATGGTTTGATTGATCCGGCCGATGTGGTTCCTCCCAATGCGGTGGGAAACAATGCCGCGCACAACTTCGTCGAAGGTTCGAATCAACTCGATTTAACGCTGACCAAGCCGCTTTAACACGTATCGTTTAGGAGCAATGATGTCCCATTTCCAATCGTCTTCCCGTTTCTCGACTTCTTCAGCTTGGATCGCATTAGGGCTCTTGGTAGCGTCGAGTCTGTTTTTCTTTAGTCAACCTGCGATTTCGATGCCGGCACCTCAAACCGCTTCTGCACAAAAAAGTACTATGCTTCGTCACGTCGTTTTATTTCAGTTCAAAGAAACCAGCACCAAGGAAGACATCCAGAAGGTGGTCGACGGGTTCCGAGCGTTGAAGGCGAAGATTCCGCAGATTGCTGACTTTGAGTACGGCGTGAACAACAGTCCGGAGGGGCTGAACAACGGGCTAACGCATTGTTTCTTGGTAACGTTCAAGACCGAGAAGGACCGGGATGAATACTTGCCGCATCCAGCGCATAAGGCATTTGTTGATTTGCTTATGCCACACTTGGAGAAGGCGACGGTCGTGGACTATTGGGCTGCGCAGTAACGATTGGGCTGCGCAGTAACGATTGGGCTGCGCAGTAACGATTGGGCTGCGCAGTAACGATTTTGACCGGTTTTAGCCGTTTGGGAATTGCTTGCAGTATTCGTACACTGCCATGGTAGTGGCGGTTGCTACGTTGTAACTGTAGGGTTGGCCGTAGACAGCGATTTCGATCACATCGTCGAGCCAATTGAGTTCTTCTTGGATAAGTCCTTCGCGTTCAGCTCCGACGACGAGGGCCGTCTTTCGTACAAACTGGTATTCGTAGAGAGACTGTGAACCGGTGGTTTGCTCCAATCCTACCAGTCGGTAGCCTTCCTCTTTGAGTTGTTTTAGGACGGGTGCAAGGCTACGGCGTTGGATGATTTCCACGACGTCGACTGCGTCGCGAGCGATTTCCTTATCAACTTTTCCTGCCCCGCATTGGATGATTTTGGACACTGCAGCGCAGCCGCACAAGCGAACGATGCGGCTGAGGTTCACGTTGCTTCGCATCGGAGCGAGGGCGAGAAGAAGTTCTCGCGGGCGATCGAGTGGGGTGGGTGGTTTATGGCGAATATGTTCAAACCGATTCATCGGAACGTACATCCATCAGGTGGTCGATGCGAGTGATCAAAGTCTCTAGGAATTCTCGGTCCGTCGCCGGCCTCGCGGCGGCTTTTTCTGGAATACAGTCACTGGTAATGACACCTCGCATTGCAAGGCACATCGCTGCGTTGTGTTTGTAAGCTGGAACAGGTGGGCGGAATGCGAATCCGCCTAGAAGTTGCAACGCATCGTTGAGTTCAAAGTAGCGTGCATCTTGATTTCTCCAGTATGCATCTCTCGCTGCGAATGCTTCTGGATAGAAAGCAGATAATCCGAGGAGGTAGTCGCTGCCCCATTGAATCATGTCGATCGCCAGATCGTTGCCGGTGTAGATACGAAAGTCGGGGCGTAGGCGGTTGCGAGCATCGAGTCGTTCCCATTCTTGCAAGCGCGACAATGAAGAGTGTTTTAGGCCTAGGAGCGATGGGATTTCCATAAGTTTTTCGAACGTATCTAGGGAATAGATCGCGCCGAATGGAGCAAACATTTTTCCCAGTTCGAATCCGAGAAATTGGTCGACCGACTCGCCGATTTTTCGATACACCTCTACGATCCCCGAGGCAGAGCGTTCAATCAATCCTTTAGATTGGAAGACGATCGGTAGTCCACCCGCTTCTCGAATCATTGTGACTTGTGATTGATAGTTTTGAATCAGATCACCTGGGATGTCCTCGACGAAAGCTCCAGCGACAAAGGAGCGACCCGCGGCTTGGTGGGTCACGAACTGAAGAATGGATTGCCGAGTCGCTGGGGTGAGCAGATTAGCGAAACCGGTGTCCATATTCACTGCGGGAATCAAGCCACAATTCCAAGTCCGTTCTAAGACTTGGACATACGAATCGAAGTCGATTTGATCGGGGGCAGTGAATGGCAGGTAGGCGGCAGAAATACCGTGCGGAGCTCTCCCCCATTGAATCGAGGGGATTGCGAACCGATCTGATGATGGATTCATGGATGGACCTTTAGATCTTTCGCGTGATTCGCGTCATGATTCGCGTCATGATTCGCGTCATGATTCACTGTATCATTCAGGAAAGGAAGCATGGCGATAAATAGGGTGAAAAGCCCGATAAGCAGAGAGGGCACGGCAGCTTACTGCACCATGGCGTCATGCAGAGCCTCTTGCCAGAAGTGTAGCCGATATAAGTCAGGGTAGAAACTCGAAAACACAGTCGTTATAATCGATTCTACTGTTGGTCGGTGAAGGAGCCGATACGGGGCGTTTTAAGGACTAGCTCGTTTGAGCAATGGCTCAATGGGTGTTCAAGAATGGTTCTCAAGGCGTCATCCATTTCAGGATAGGATGGATTGTCAGAACACGACGAATTACGAGAGGCCAAACGATCATGAATCGACGTTTTTGCTTGGGTTTATTGCTTGCTGCGACCGCGACGTTTTCGATGACTTCCGCTTCGTCAATCTCGAAAGCAGCGGAGTTGGAGTTAGGAGCATCGGCCCCTGATTTCACAGCCGAGGGTGTTGACGGTAAGGAAGTAAGTTTGGCGAAGAACAAGGGGGCGAAAGCGACGGTAATCGCCTTTACTTGCAATCGTTGTCCGGTTGCGATCGCTTACGAAGACCGTTTTATTGCGTTCTCCAAAAAGTATTCTGGTGAGGATGTTCGGTTCATTGCGATCAACGTCAATTCCTCGGAGGATTTGGATGCGATGAAGCAGCGGGCAGAGGAGAAGGGGTTCAACTTCCCGTATGCGTACGATAAGTCAGGGGATTCTGCGAGAGCTTATGGTGCTCGGGTCACCCCTCACGTTTTTGTGGTTGATGGGGAAGGTAAGCTGGCTTATCAGGGGGCATTTGATGACAAGCAAAGTGGGCCGACCACTCCTCACGTTGAGAATGCTGTGAAAGCGTTGTTGCAGGGTAAGGAGCCGGACGTGAAGTCGACCAAAGCTTTTGGTTGTGGGATCAAGCCTAACAAGAAGTAGGGTATCGGTTCCGTTTCGTCAACCGATTCAAAGAAGCGGGAGGCTCTACATGGTTGTGGGGCCTTCCTTTTTTCCAAGGTCAGCGCATGTCGCAGATGATTGTTCTGCGGTTTATTGGATGTTCTGACGAGGTGTGAGACTGGTTTAGCCGTTCTCTGGCGTGATGGTTTGGGTGATTGGGGTTGAGGGTAGATGAATCGTAAAGGTAGCACCTTCGCCGAGGGTGCTAGCTACTTTGAGTTCCCCGCCGTGTTCGCGGATGATTTTTTGGGTTACCGGAAGTCCAAGTCCTGTACCGCGATTTCCTTTCGTGGATTCGAAGAGAGAGAAAATCCGATCGAAGTCTGCTTCGTCGATTCCCGCACCGTTATCTTCGACGGTGATTGAAAAATCTGTTGTATCGGCCGTGATGTTTCGGCTGGCAGTTGCGTTTCGACAATCGACCTTCACCGTAACGCGTCGATCTGGTTTTCCTTCTGTGGCATCGATAGCGTTCACAACGAGATTGAGGATAGCGCGGTGGAGGCCTTCGGGGTCGCACCAAGTGTTGGGCAGATCGGTTGGAGGCTGCCATACGAGCATGACGTTTTGTTCGTTGGCGGAGATCGATGCGATCGAGAGGACATCTTGGATAATCTTACGCAGGTCGACTGCTTGGCGATTCGGTTGTCGTTCTTTGCTAATGGTCAGGAGATCGAGAACGAGAGACTCGATTTTTGAGTGGGTTCGTTCGCAGACGCTCCAGCCATCTCGGACGACTTGAAGGTCCTCACGTTTAAGTCCTTCTTGAACCATGTAACCGCCACCTCGCAATCCTTGAAGGATGTTCTTCACATGATGCGAGAGCATAGCGATGGTCTGACCGACGGCTGCTAAGCGTTCGGCTTGTAACGTGCTTTGGTAGAAGGTGGTGTCTTCGATCGCTAACGCGGCTTGGTGTCCGATGGTGATGAGCATTTTGAGATGTTCTTCGGTAAAGACTCGGCGATTTGGATCATCGCTACGACGGGTCGCTTGGACGATGGTGTCGATGTACAGGACGCCAACCATTCCGTAGCGTCCTCGCATGGGAACGCAGATCGCTTCGCATACACCGGCAGCTTCGATGCTGGCGCTCGAGTTCCAGCGGCCGTCATCTTTAGCGTTGCTCGTGAGGACTCCTTCTTCTTGTTTCAGGACATAGTCCAGGATGGTCTTGCTGATCGTGATTTGATGGGTTGAATTCGGTTTTCGATTCTTGCGGTATGCGGGGCGTAGTCGATTGGTGTTGGGGTCTTGGAGCATGACGCAAGCGTGATCGCATTGCACCCATTGGAAAATCAGGTCGATGATTTGTTCGAGCAGTTGATCGATATCGAGTGTTCGGCTAACGGCCAAACTGGTTCGATACATGATTTCCCATGGGGACTTGTTGGTGGCACCTTGATGCAGGACAGAGGGGTCAAAGACGGCGGTTTCTTCGACGGGATCTTGTAAGTCAGCCCGACTGATAATTTGTGATGCGCCTAGTGATTCGTCGGTGACGATCGACACGCTTCGGTCGAGGTATTTTCGATCGGAGGATTTTGGGTCTGCGCCCGACGCGTGATATTGCAGTTCCCGTTTTCCGATACGGATTCGGTCACCATTTTTAAGGACTTTCTCGACGATGGGTTCGCCGTTGACCATCGTACCGTTGGAACTTTTGAGGTCCCGTAGGAGCACCCCTTCTTTATCCCAGAGAATTTGTGCGTGGGATCTGGACGTTTCGGTATCATCGAGGTGAATATCACATCGCGGATCGCGTCCTATTTTTTGCAAGCCGAAGCGCAAGGGAAAGGTCGATCCTGCATCCGGCCCACGAATTACAACGAGCGTTGCCATAATTGGAGCTTAGGATAGCGGCAGTGGCCCATCCTGGCAGTAGTTGGGATTTCCAAACGTTGGGATGGTATGACCGAAGCCGTGGGCTAACGAAAGCAAGAGTCGGTTGTGCGGGATACTCTTGAACTTTAACGATCTTCCCATTTGGAAGCCGAGTCCATTACCGAGGAGGACGAAGGGGATGTTTTCCAAGGTGTGCGAGTTCCCTTTACCCAGTTCGTTGGTCCAAAGAATGGTTGTGTGATCCAGCATCGATCCTTCGCCACCGGGTTCGGGGGTATCAGCGAGTTTTTGGGCGAGGTAAGCGATTTGTTCGCAGTACCAGATATTGATTTTGGTGAGTTTTTCAACTGCTTCTTCGTTGGAGTCTGGTTCGTGGGATAGGCCGTGGTGATCTTCTTCGATTCCAAGCCACCGCATTTTGGCTTGTCCAACGGAGTTCGTGAATTGGAAGGTGAAGACCCTTGCGAAGTCTGCTTGCATCGAGTGGAGCATCAGGTCCATCTGCATGCGAGTAAGTTTGGGGATGTTGTCGTTACTGTCTTCGACTTTGGGGTCGAGTGCGGGGACGACGTGGGATTCGGTATTTCCTTCTCGCGCGATACGTTGTTCGAAGGCGCGCACGAGTGCTTGGTGCTCATCGAGTAATTGTCGATCTTCTTGAGAGACTTTTGCGCGGACTTTGTCCAAGTCTTCTTGGACTTCGTCGAGGATGCTCTGCACACTCGCTTGGTCCGCGCGTTGACCGTAGAGTTTGTTAAACATCGCGTAGGGGTCGTCTACCGGAGCGACAGGACGATTGGGACCGGAATAGACCATGCGAGTCCAGGTATCTGCGCGGCTAGGAACGCCGACTCCGAATTCTAGAGAGCCGAATCGGGTTTGCGTTTCGGGTTTGGCTTGCAAGTAATTCGCGATTTCTTGATCGATCGAGATACCGCTTGCCCACCCGGCTGGCGTATCGGATCCGCCTTGGATGTTCCCTGGGTAGAGTTCGATTCCGGTGAGCAAGCAGCCGATTCCGCGCATGTGGTTATCGCCATCACCTCGAATCTTGTCGCTCACGCCGTGGAGTGTGAGCAGCCGATTTTTGAATGGTTCGAGGGGCGCCATGATTCTTTTGAGAGAGAATTCCGAACCTTCTTCGTCGGGCCAAAAGTTTGGAGGGATCACGCCATTGGGGCTGAAGACAACCACGAGGCGTTGCTTGTTCGCTCGGGATGTTGCTCCGAATAGGCTTTGTAGGTTGCTCAGGAACGGGAGGCTTGCTGCTCCGATGCCGAGTTGTTGGGCGAATTGACGTCGAGACAGAAATCGGCTCATGGCGGGATATTGGGTAGGTGGGATGATCTGGCGGATCGGCACGCGACGACTAAATCTTTTGGGCGATTCGACTCCGGTACCATTGTAACGATCGAACCAACTGGCGTCAGGAGATTATTTTGTTTCCGGAAGGTTCGAAAAGGCGGGCGGATTGGTCGCAGGGAATTAGCCGCTAGGTAGTCCTTCGGCGGGTTCCGGCAACGAGATGAGAACTCCTAGTTCTTGCATCACCGGGCGCCATTGGAAACCATTTTCCGAGAATACACGATAAAGAATTTCTGATCGTTCCACTCCGTAGGCTGGCAGGGGTTGCTTGACAAAGTACTGAAACATTTGGCGAACCATGGAACGGTGGACTTCTTGGGAGTTTGCGAGGTAATCAGCCAGTTGGCGTACGCCCCGGAATTCGACAGATTGTCCACTCGAATCGATATAGCTACCCAAGGCATCGATCGGTTTGCCATTGTCTTCTGCGCGGTACTTACCGATGGCATCGTAGTGTTCCATGGCAAAGCCGAGGGGATTGATGACTCGGTGGCAGCTCTGGCACATCGCGCCTGAGGTTTGCAATGCAACGCGTTCACGAGTGCTCATTCCCGGCGCTGCCTCTTCGGAGATCGGGACAATCGCATCGACGGGGGGACGCAGGTTTCGCCCCAAGACGCGCTTCGCGAGAAAAACGCCGCGATGAATTGGGGAGCTTTGGTTGTGATATGCGTAATACGCTAAAACCAGGGGGTGAGATAGAAACCCTGCATGTAGCTGTGGATCTTTCGTGAGTCTGACAAATCCATCGGCTTCGGGCATTTCTGCACCGAAGACTTTCGCAAGCCGTTTGTTCATGTACAAGGCATCGGAGGAGAAAAGATTACGCAGGTCGCAATCCGCATTTGCGAATTCATCGAGAAACAGAGCAAGGCTGGTTTGCAGATCTCCGCGCGTTGCTTCGTCGAAGTCACCGTATCGCGTTGGATCCTTGCTGATGTCTTTGCCAAGATCCAGTCCAAGCCATTCGGCATAAAAGCGTTTCAGTTTCCTGTCGAACCGAGGATCCTTGATCATGTGATCGACCAATCCTTGGATTGCACCCTTATTTTTTGTCTCACCGCGTGCGGCTTGTTCGAGCATCCAACTTTCGGGCAGAGAGTCCCAGTAGACAAGTGCGAGTTGTGCGACGATGTTTTCGTCTGGGGTTCCACCTTGACCAGGGTAGAGAAACTCGGGTGATGTCAGGGTAACGAGGCTCACTTTTTTGATTCCCGACTCGATGGAACTTGCGTCCGTAAAATGGGAATCGACATAGCGTGTTTTGTCTTGATCGCTCAAACCACGGCGCAGTGCAAGAGATACCCAGCGGTAGCACCACTGTTTAATATGGTCTAAGTTCCCTGGATCGTTGCCTTCTTTGGGAAGCCATCGCTTTAGATTTCCGTTGAGTCGATTTCCGACTTCGATCGCAGCCGCCACCGTTGCTTCGATCCATTCGGCAGAAACGTTGGTGCCACGTTCATAACCAACGCTTCGATCATCTGGTGGAAACGGGGTGGAGACAACGATTTGCGGAGGGGACCAAGTGGGAGAGAGGTAATCGAGCGGGATGTTATCCCTGGCACCGGCCGGTGGTTTCCACTGGATGCTCAGACGCGCGTGTGGTTCTTTGGATCGGGAAGCGTCTACGGCAAAGTTGTAGCAATGGCCGCCGAGCAGAAAGATGTTTGCGCTCTTTTCACTCTTTTCAAACGATACAACGCTCGCATCGATCAGAGGGGTGCTTTCGTCGTTGACAAATAGGTTTGAACGGATAGTCGCATCAAGAAAGAACTCATAGACTCCGGTACTGGGGGCGTAGATCGAACCGCTCCAGCGGACCTGCCATTTTTCGTGATCGACCTCAGGAAGTGGTTTGCCTTCCCCCCAATCCCAAACAAGTTGCCCGTTTATTTTTTTCTCAATTTCTTTTCGATCTTTGCCCCAGTCTCCTTGAGCGACGAGGCGATTGAGCCCGCGGCTATCGGGTTCCGATGCCTTCTTCCAAGGGGCGGGGCGGCTAACAAACGGGCTCATCAAATCCAGGATACTACGGCGGTGTTGATCGGCAGTTAAGTGGCTTAATTGGGTTTTGGGAGGAGCGTTTCGCAATTGTGCGAAGGGTGAATAGAAATCATGATGCACGAAAATCGCAAGGCGGTTTGCTTCCTCAGTACTCAGAGTATTGGGGGCCCCCTCAGGCATCGTTTCTTGGATGACTTTCGCCAGTTCGGGAATGGATAGGTCGCCGGTTAAGGGGCTATCGTAGTGATCGGCAACACCTTGGCCTTTTGTGCCATGGCAACTTGCGCAAGTCTTTTCGTAGAGTGCTTTGCCTAGTTCGAAGTCTTGCGCGTGTGAGTATTCCGCAACCGCGGTGTTTAGCAGAATTGCCAGCGATGCGATGCAATGTAGAAACGAGCATCTGGAACGCTTCTTTTGGTTACCTGGAATTGCATGTTGTTGGTGGCAGGTCAGATGCATGATGGGTACGCAGGTAGAGGTAGGACAGTCGAGAGGCCGAGTCGAGGCATCCGGAAGGTACGGTAGGCGGGAACCGCGTTATTCGCAACAGCGCGGGGGGCGGTGGTAAGTCGATCCCCTTCACTTTAGAAAAGTCTGGTAAAAATAGCAAGAAAACTCGGTTGGATGCGACATTCTCGCTTCAAGCGTTAAAGTCCCCTCAAGTTCCCAGGCTTTGGGGGCCGAAGAACGAAGACATGTCTCATTCTCAACGTCACCGTACCGAATCTCTAGGTTCGCGCCTTAGCACCGGCTTTGTCAAAGTGGCAAATGCTTGGGGGAATGTCGTGATCCAGGGAATTTTGACGCTTGGTGATATTTCCCTTTTCGCTTGGCGAATGTTGGTATGGATGCTTACGGCTCGACCGCGTCGCGAGACTCTCATGCCGAACTTTTATGCCGTAGGGGTGTTGAGTCTCCCCGTGGTGGCATTGACGGGAACGTTTATCGGGATGGTGCTAGCAATCCAAAGCTATCATCAGTTTAAGACGATGGGATTGGAGTCGAAGCTTGGGGCCGTCATTACGATGTCGTTGGTGCGAGAGTTAGGGCCTGTTTTAGCAGCGACCATGTTGGCTGGCCGAGTGGGCAGTGCGATGGCGGCAGTGATCGGTACGATGCGAGTTACGGAGCAGATCGATGCTTTGGTGGCGATGGGTGCAAACCCGATTCACTATTTGGTTGTTCCGCGTTTTATGGCTTGTGTCTTATTGATTCCCGCGCTGACTATCATGGCGGACTTTATGGGGATTGTTGGCGGTTATTTTTTCAGCGTGATTGTGTTTGGGATTGATCATGCACAGTACTTGAAAAACAGCCGTGATTTCGTCGGTGGTTTTGATTTTTTCACCGGTATCTTCAAGAGCATCTTTTTTGGTGCGATCATCGCTATTGTCAGTTGTTATCGTGGTTTTCATTGCCAAGCGGGTGCGGAGGGGGTTGGTCGTGCTGCGACGGCAGCTTTCGTCCAGAGCTTTGTGATGATTCTTGCGATCGATATCGTGTTGAATATGTTTCTTGATGGGATTTATTACGCGCTATGGCCTACGAGCAATTCCAAGTTGCTTTAGTGATACGGCGAATCGAGCGACTTGAGTTTTCGTCAGATAGCAGCAAAGAGGGAGAGGAAGAGATGCAAGTCAAGGTAACGAGAGATCGAGTGCTACGAATGGAGTTCGTTGTACGATGGTGACCACGATCGTGTCGAACAAAAAGCCCGATGCGCCGATTATCGAGACCGAGGATTTGTGCATTCAGTTTGGACGCCAAATCGTATTGAATTCGATTTCACTATCGATTCCACGTGGTCAGACGGTAGCGATTATTGGGGAGAGCGGTTGCGGGAAGACCATGTTGCTGAAAGCTTTGGTGGGACTTTTACCAGCATCGAGGGGGGCCGTACGATTCGACGGTAGAGACTTGCGCGCGATGGGTGAGGTTGAATTGACGGGGTTGCGAAGGCGTTTTGGCTTCGTCTTCCAGAATGCAGCCTTATTCGACAGCATGAATATCGAACAGAACATTGCGTTTCCACTCAATCAGCATGGTGTACCTGAGGGATCGACTGCGAAAGGATTAATTGAGCAACGATTGACCGAGGTTGGATTGCCGAGAAACGTGTTGCCCAAGCGACCGTCGCAGTTGTCGGGTGGGATGCGCAAACGGGTCGGATTGGCGAGGGCACTGATCTTGCAACCTGAATTATTGCTCTACGATGAGCCAACGACGGGGCTCGATCCGATCATGAGTGACGTGATCAACGAGTTGATTTTACGCACGCAGAGCAAGTATTCGGTAACGAGTATTGTTGTGACGCACGACATGCATTCTGCGAGAAAAATCGCTGACCGTGTGATTATGCTTTATCCCTATAGCCGTTTGCTTCCTGGGGAATCGCAAGTTCTCTACGACGGGCCACCTGAAGCTTTGGACGAGACCAAGGATCGGCGAGTGCGACAGTTTGTGCGAGGCGAAGCGGGTGAGCGACTGATGGAGTTGCTTGCCACACCTGCATCCCACGTCGATGAAACACCCCATTTGCATGACACGATTGCACGTCGCGACGCAGATTAAGTTCTGGGCCGCGCCGGCACGACCGCGAGTATACACATCAAGTTCCAGAATAGTTGAAACAAGCCATGGATGACAACGGATACCGTTTCGGTGTTGGAGTATTGGTGCTCGCCTCCGCGATCATTGGCGTGTTGCTGATTGCTTTTTTTGGGGCGGTGCCCAAGTTCTGGATGGAGCGTTATCGATTCACAGTGAATTTCCCGAGTGCGCCGAATGTTGGAATCGACACACCGGTGCGGAAGAATGGGGTCGTGATCGGGCGAGTTGCAAAAGTCGAGCTTCGTAAACAGCGCGGTGGTGGTGTGGATTTGTTGTTGGAGATCGATCGCAATTATGAACTGCTTGTTGGCGAGACACCGCGTATCAAGACCGGTTCGTTGATCAGTGGGGATTCGATCATTGAGTTCGTCGATCCTGAGGAAAAAGAGTTATTGGCACGATTCGATGGGGCAGCGGGGACACCCCGTGATGGCTTGCTCGACGAGCGAGAGAAGTACATTTCCAATCAAGTGATCGGAGAGCAAGAGTTCGTGGCCAGAGGTGAGGTCATACCGGATCCGCTTGAGGCGTTTGGGGATATGGCTGGTCTAGCGAACTCGCTGCAGAAGGTCGCTGAAAAGCTCGACAATATACTTTCCGTAGCGCAAGACACGTTTGGTGGTGGAAATGCTCCGGTGCGGGAGGTAACGCAGAAACTTGAATCAACCTTGGATAACATCAACACAACGGTGGGGACGATTAATCGAATTGGTACTCAAGTTGAGCGGGCGAATTTACCAGATCTGGTTGCAGAGGCGCTCAAGACGTTGCCTGGGTTGATGCGCAATGCGGAGGGGACTCTGACACAATTGCAGAATACGTTGCGTGGTTTTGAAGAATTCAGCAATAGTCTTGAGAGTATAGGTTTGGAGTTCAAAGGCGTAGGGGAAACGGTTCGGTCTGCGATAGAGCATGCCGACGAGGCTTTGGTTAACGTCGAGCAGATCACCAGGCCACTTGCGCAGCGAAGCGATCAGATTGCCGAGAACCTCAATCGAGCGTTAGGGAACATCGAAGCTTTAGCGGTGGATTTGAAGCAGTTTTCTCGAAGGCTTAACGCGTCTGAGGGTACGTTAGCGCGTTTGATCGACGATCCGGCACTTTATGGGAAAGTCAACGATACGGTCGATAGTATCCGCCTTGTGTCTGGCAATGTAGAGGTTCTGACAAGAAGATTGCAGCCGGTGATCGAAGACTTTCGAGTCACGGCGGACAAGTTAGCGCGCGACCCGGCTCAGATGGGGGTTCGAGGGGTGCTCAGTCCGCGTCCCAACGGGATGGGGATTAAGTAGAGGAGTGGTTTCTCGTTTAGCAGTCAGCCGAAGGCGTACGACTGTCCAATCCCATGTTTCACGCAAAGGAGCAAAGCCGCAAAGAGGAGAAAGTTGGGTGCGACGGTAGGGTGTGTGTAGCGGTCCTTGTCGATCGATTCGGCACCAGGGAGCAAATCGATGTCGACGATCATTTCGCAAACGTCGCGAATGGAACGGACCGCGGAACATACCGACTTACGTTAATGACTCACGCAAAGGAGCAAAGGAGAGGAGTGGT
>JBIJCS010000485.1:0-3872 GCA_044344575.1 Pirellula sp.
TCAACGCATCGACTTCTTCGTTATCTTCGACGAGGTGAATTGCTTCGGGAGCTTCGCCCATGGTGCCGATGACTTCGTCGTGTCCTTCGTGGCCGATGAGGATAATCGTGTATCCTTCTTTCGCGAATTTGATTGCTTCGAGGTGGACTTTGGTGACGAGTGGGCAGGTCGCATCGATTGCGAACAGTTCTCTTTCTTGGGCATGGCGTCGGATTTCGGGGGAGACACCGTGAGCGGAGAACAGGACGGTGGATTTGGGGGGGATTTCGTCGAGTTCGTTGACGAAGACGGCTCCTTTTCCTCGGAACGTTTGGACGACGTATTGGTTGTGAACGATTTCGTGGTAGACGAAGATAGGTGGGCCGAAGTGGTTTAGGGCCAATTCCAAGCTTCTGACGGCCATATTGACTCCGGCGCAAAATCCGCGCGGAGCGGCGAGCAATATTTTCATCGTCCTGCCTATCGGTTCTGTGGTTTGCTTCGGTTCTAGAAAGCGGTTCCTTGGTGTAAGATCTTACCTGCTCTTTCGGATTCTGCGAGGGAGAGGGAAACGAAGTCGGCTGTTTTGGCGTTTCCAGGATAGATTCGAGTTTGAAAACCCGGAGTGCCCAGGAGTGGGCAGGAGCCCATCTTTGAGTTCGCGAGCTGGTTCGAAACAGGTGGTCAGCGACTTGGATTGGTGTGGTCCGGATTCGCGTCCCAAGCGTTTAGGAGTGGATGAAGCGTTTGCGTATTGCCAAAAGTTGACAGCGAGTCACTATGAGAATTTCGCCGTAACGAACCTATGGATTCCTTCGGAAATTCGCCCACACTTCACGAGTATTTACGCTTATTGCCGTTGGTCGGATGATTTAGCGGATGAGACGAGCGATCCGGAGCGTGCGACGGAGTTATTGCGATGGTGGCGGGAGGAGTTGTACAAAGGGTTTCGGGGGGAGTCGTTGCACCCGGTATTTGTCGCGTTGCATTTGACTCAAAGGAATTTTGGATTGAGCATCGAGCCGTTTGAAGACTTGTTGTCGGCATTTTTGCAAGACCAGTCTGTTCGGACTTACTCGGATGACGCGGAGCTTGCGGAGTATTGTCGTCGGTCAGCGAATCCTGTGGGGAGGCTCGTGCTGGCACTTGGGGGCTGTGTCAATGACAAAACGATCGCTTGGTCAGATTCCGTTTGCACTGGATTGCAGATCGTCAATTTTTGTCAGGATGTAAAGCTTGATGCCCAGCGAGGGCGATGGTATCTACCTCAGGAGCGGATGCGTGCGGCAAACATCGACGCAGTGTCTTGGGGGAAGGGGAATGGCGGATCGAGGGAAGCGATGGCGAGTTGGGTGGAGCAAGCTCGGGGACTATTGCTTGGGGGAGTTCCGTTAACGGGAACGGGGGCTGGTTGGTTTCGTCGCAGTATGCGTTTATTCATAGGGGGTGGATTGCGATTGCTCGACAACATTGAAATGGCTGGCTATGACGTATGGGGTCGGCCGATTGAGGTTACCAAGTTCCAGAAGGTTCAGTTGTTGATTCGAGCCAGTCTTGGGGGGCCGGTCGAAGCGTTAACAGGTCGACATCTCGTGAGTGCATTCGCATGACCGACTCACTTGAACGTTCTTATGAGGCTTGTTCGCGCATTGCGAAGCGAAGTGGATCGAACTTTGTTCGTTCGTTCGATTTCTTGAGGGAGGATAGGCGTCGCGCGATGAAAGCGTTGTATGCGTTTTCGCGATTGGCAGATGATGCAACGGATTCGGTGGAAAGCGGGCTGGGGGATACGGATGGATTGCAAAGTTCTGTAGCCAAGGGATGGTCCAAGGAGGGTTGGTTGGCATGGGTGGATGGTTTAGCAGAACGGAATCGATCTGCCGTTGAGGATCGTGGGCAGATGCAGGCGTTGGGTTTGTCGGGTGCAGGGGGGGAATTGGGATCGATTCGTGAGGCGTTGATCGACAGTATGGAGCGGTTTTCGATTCCGCCGAGGATGCTCAAGGAGATCGTATTAGGAGTGGATCGGGATGTCGAGTTTCGGGCGATCGATCATTACGTCGACTTACAGCACTACATGGATCAGGTTGCCTCTGCGGTTGGTTTGTGTTGTTTAGCGATCTGGTCGGACGAGGGGTTACCTGTTGAGGGAAGTGCGCTTTGGCATCATGCTGTGGATTGCGGGCATGCTTTTCAGTTGACCAATATTCTTCGGGATATCGTGGAGGACGCTAAGCGAGGGCGGGTGTATTTTGCAAGTGAGGATTTGGCAAGGTTTGGAATTACAACGCAAGGTTGGATTGGGGCGATGGTGCAATCCGATGCGAGGGAGCGTGGTGTCCGCTTGAAAACGATGGGAGACTGGGAGGGGCTGTTGCGAGTCTATCATCAGCGAGCGGAGGGGTGTTATGCGAGTGGATGGGAGGTTGCAAAGGGCTTGTCCGCCGATTCTTTGCGAATGTTCTCGATGATGTGGGAGACTTATCATGCACTGTTATCGAAGATCTTCAGGGATCCGGAGCAAGCGTTGATGGGGCGTGTGCGGCTAGGGAATGCGAAGAAGGCTTGGTTGATTGGTACACATGTCTTTACCCCATGGTTCAAGGGGCGATTGCGAACGCGGAGTCACCGAGGTGGATTGCAAGCGGCGGTCGCATCGGGTGGGGATTTGCAAGTTGCAAGATTGGAATCGACTCAGAGTGCGATTTCCGAGGAGCAATTGCCGAGTATTGCGGGTTCAAGAGTGGCCAGTCCGAGGGTTGCGGTGATAGGGGGTGGTTTAGCTGGGATTCAGGTGGCAGGTCATTTAGCACGGCATGGATGCAGGACGGTGCTTTACGAGGCGAGGCAGCGTTTAGGTGGTCGAGTTGGATCGTTTGATGATGTGGGTTCAGCGAAGCCGATTGATTATTGTCAGCATGTTGGGATGAAGTGTTGCAAGGAGTTATTGCGTTGGATTGGGGATCAAGGGCAGCGAGAAGATTGGGTTGAGCAATCGGAGTTGCACTTTCGATCGCGGGCTGGCAAGTCGTTTTGTGTGAAGGCATGGCCATTACCTGCACCGTATCATCTGGCTGGTTTAATATTGCGGTGGCCGGATCTATCGATGCTGGATCGGATTGCGATTGCTCGTGGATTGATGGCGTTAATGCGGACGAAATCGGGAGGCGCATTCGAGAGGGAGTATGCGTTAGATTGGTTGCGTGCGCGTGGGCAGAGTGCAAGCGCGATCGATCGTTTTTGGACCACGATCTTGGTAAGTGCATTAGGCGAGCAGTTACCGCGCGTACGGATGGGGGCTGTTCGAAAGGTGATGGTTGATGGGTTTGCGGCGAGCCGTGACGCTTATCATTTATTTGTGCCGCAGCGACCGCTATCTGAGTTGGTGGATCGGACAAGTCAGAGAATATTAGGTGATTTAGGGGTGGAATGTTTGTTGGGGGCGGTGGTGCAAGGAGTCGAGCGAAGCGAAGAGGGTAAGTGGGGGGTAAAAGTAAGAGGAGCGAAGGGAGAAGAGGGTTTCGACGCAGTTGTTATTGCGGTTCCGTGGCATCGGCTTGGTAGTCTTTTGTCGGAAGGGGATTTGGACACTTTGCAGTGGGGGGAGACCAAGAAAGAGAATTGGCATCGAGCTAGGGGAATGGATGCGGCACCGATTACAGGCGTGCATACATGGTGGAGTGAAGCTTGGTTACCGAGTCCGCATGCGATTCTTATCGATCGATTGAGTCAGTGGGTCTTTCCCGGGATTGGAGAATCTGAGCAAGGTGTTGGAGAGGCTGAAAGTCAGGGGCTTGCTGAGAAGCGTGTGGAAGTTTATTACCAAGTGGTGATCAGTGGATCGAGGGATTTACCGAAGGGGGATACCGATTCGATATTGCGTGCGGTTGAGC
>JBIJCS010000069.1:0-13327 GCA_044344575.1 Pirellula sp.
CATCGATGCACGCACCAAACCTCATCATGCTCCTCCCCTGATCGAAAACGCCGAAGTAACCAAGAAAATCGACGCACTCGCCAGCCGCGGTGGCCCTTTGGCCAAGTTTTTGTAAAGATTTTCAGCCTGGAAGCGAATGCAACCGATAGCCCCGCTAATCCTACTACCAGCACTCGCTTTTCGATTCCTACAGAAAAACTCGCCATCCAGTGCATGTAGAATGGAATTGCAAGAAGATCAACGAGACTCGAAGATCAATTAGGCACCTTGAGAAAGCGGTCGCTGCGCGATACGCGAACTTATTCCCTTCGGACTGAAGATGAATTCTAATCAACCAACGAACCTTTCCCGGACTTCCTCTGAGCAACAAATGACGTCGGCCTGCGATTCGTATCGACGTTGGTTCAACCAAAGCCAAAGCCAGCGCAATCGTCGCTCGTTGCTCATGTCTGCTGCAACACTCGGTTCGGGTGCAATCGTTACAAGTTCTCTTTCCGCGTGGACCACCATCGCTGAGTCGATTGCAAGAGCCAACGAACCCAAAGCACCGCGTCGTAGAAACCAGCCTAAAGCGATGATCTTGCTATGGATGCAAGGTGGACCAAGCCAACTCGATACGTTTGATCCACATCCCAACTCAGCGATCGGTGGTCCCACCCAAGCGATTCAAACGTCCTTAGCGGATTTACAAATTGCAGATACCCTTCCGCAAACCGCCGAAGTGATGCACCAAGCCACGCTGATTCGATCGATGACTTCCAAAGAAGGTGATCACGAACGGGCATCCTACAACATGAAGACCGGGTGGCGGCCCGATCCGACTCTCATTCACCCCGCTATCGGGTCCATTCTCTGCCATCAATCCAAATCGAATCTGGAAATCCCCAAACATGTCTCTATCCTCTCAGGAGAATGGCCGGCTCGTGGCGGATACCTCGGCAGTCAATGGGACGCATTCCAACTAGGAGATCCTCGAAATCCACTGCCCAATCTCAAGAGCCCCGTCGCAGATCAACAGTTCCAGCAACGAATCGCTGACCTCGAAGTCCTCGAAAAACAATTTCGCCGCGGGCGGCGCAAAGATCTCGATAGCAACAAAACACTTCACTCCATCTCGACACAGCGGGCACTGCAGATGATGTCGAGCGAACAGATCCAAGCTTTCGAAATCGAACGCGAAGATCGCAGTACCCGCGATAGCTTCGGAGATACTCCGTTCGGTCGCGGATGCCTAGCTGCCGTACGTTTAGTAGAGCAAGGGGTAACATGTGTGGAAGTCGAACTCAGTGGATGGGATAGTCACGTTGAAAATCACACCTTGCAATCGGGGCGATGCAAGATCCTCGATGCCGCGTTGCATGCGCTGATCCGATTACTTGAAGCCCGGGAGCTACTCGATTCCACCGTAGTGGTTTGTGGCGGTGAGTTCGGGCGCACCCCCAAAATCAATATTGCTGACGGACGCGATCACTGGCCCAACGGTTTCAGCACCGTGCTTTTCGGCGGGCCATTCCGACGTGGCTTTGTCCACGGTGCTACGACACACGAAGCAATCGAAAATGGTAAAGACCCACTTGAGGGCATCCAAGACCCCGTGGGAATCGAAGATTTACATGCGACCTTGCTACACGCATTTGGGATCGACCCTGCCGTCGAGTCGCTCACGCCAATCGGCAGACCGATGGCCTGGAGCAAAGGCCGCATCATCGATTCGCTGTTCGCTTAAAAGACTCCAATCCTAAAACGATCACCCGCACGACGACGCAAGGTTGGATAGAGAGTTTTTGTTCCAGCAATCACTGCTGGCTGAGGGGCGATTATTCGAAGCGATGCGATTCGAGGTCTTCTAAGTCGACGAACTCCAGCGTGGATATGTGAGTAGCTTCCAAAACGACAGGTGGCGCAACTCCCGCTTGAAAAGCCTCTTTCCAACGCAATACGCACAAACACCATTGATCGCCCGGTTTCAATCCAGGAAAACGAAAATCAGGAACCGGCGTACTCAAATCATTCCCGCGCTGTTGCGAAAACACAAGAAACTCTTCCGTCATCTTTGCGCAAACCAAATGCAACCCAAGGTCCTCGGCACCTGATCGGCAACATCCATCTCGGAAAAAGCCAGTCATGGGGTCGAACGAACAAGGCTGTAATTCGGTACCGAGAACGTTGGTCGCACGTGTCATTTTCTATGTCCTTTACTAGCTTCGGGGCTGCGGGTGATCTCCGGAGTAAACCACCAAGTTGCCGTACTCGATGTCAATATACTCCATTCTAAGTCCCAAAATCTTCGGAGTCACACTGTTTCCAAGAAGGGATTTTCAACAATAGGTTTTCAGCAGGGGTTTTCAGGAAGGGCGTGCTTTAACGTGAACGAAACTGTGACCACTCGATTCCTAGTTTCCGCATCTTGGCTCGCAGCGTATGAGGATTGATTTCGAGTAGTTCCGCAGCACCTCCGGCACCTTCAATTTTGCCTTGAGCTAGCACCAAAGCCCGTTCAATGTGCTGCTTAATCATATCGTTTAAACTCAAACAGGACATCTCATTCGTGGCGAGAGTACCGCCAGGTGATTTCGGAATAGTTGATTCGATAGGAAAAGATGTTGGTGGCTGCAGCATGAAGCCGGATCCCAAGGCTGTAGCGATGTCCAAATGATGGCCACGCCCTAGAATCACCGCGCGATCGATAACCGCTTGCAATTCTCGTACATTTCCAGGCCAAGGGTAACTTTGGAGTCGCCGGAGATCCTCCTCGGTTGGTTCTGCGAAAGGGACCCCAAAATTGCTTGCAGCTTTTTTCGCAAAGTGCTTCGCGAGTGCGGGGATATCGGAGAGACGTTCACAGAGACGCGGCAAAAGAATTGGAAAGAGATTGATCCGATACCAGAGGTCTTCGCGAAATGTCCGTTCATGAACCATGGTTGCCAAGTCTCGGTGGGTCGCGGCGACAATTCGAACATCCACGTCCATCGTTTGCTGACCTCCGACTCGCTCAATCTGATGCTCTTGGAGCACACGTAATAGACGCACCTGCGCTGCGAGAGGAAGCTCGCCAATTTCATCAAGAAACAAAGTCCCGCTATTGGCTCGCTCAAACCAACCTTTACGCTGATCCAAGGCTCCGGTGAAACTACCACGCTCATGACCAAAGAGCTGTGAGTCGATCAAATCGGGAGGAATCGCGCCGCAGTTAACACGCAAAAACGGTTGTTTCGCTCGAGGAGATCGAGCATGTATCGCCCGCGCAATGACTTCTTTACCCGTACCAGTATCCCCCAAAATCAATATGGGCAATTCGGAAGGAGCAACAAGTGCCACACGCTCCATCACCGCTTTCAAGCCCTCCTCAGCACCCACGACTAAGTCTCGAAGCGTTTTACGATCCTCGGCCGTATACTCAGATGCATCCTGGACTCGCTCCTTGGAGGCGGCAGGAACGGTCTGCGCCACTCGTGCGTCAGCGGACTCGCCAGGAGGTATCGCCCAAGTATTCTGAAGCATCCAAGCCAATGGTGGACCGATTTCTTGAAGCAGTGGCAGAAGTGACGGCGACAAAGAACGACCTAACTCAATCTCCAGCACCGCAATTCCCCGCACGCCAATTCCAGAAACCTCGCTACTCTCCGAATCGCTGCGTCCTGCCGTCGACGGTCGCAAGGGGATAGCGATTAGGCTACCTGCCGTTTCCTCCGGAGCGATCCAAGCGAGCTTACCTGTTCTCTTGGGGCTGGGTTGAATCAGTGGGCTTCCTGTATCCGCCCATTCGATCAAGTCGATCCAGTGCGCATCCGAGCACTCGCGCGTTTCGACCTTGGTGTACGGCGCGAAATGGGTACGAAGCAAAAACAACTGCTGCAGCGTGCCACTCTGCAACGGACTCCCCAACGCAGATGTTACGGAACCAGGCTCGTTCGCCGAAATCGTTCGTGGGGTCGGATCAAGAACCAGCACAGCAAAGCTTCGCAATGGCAAGACGGAAACCAGACGAGAGAAAGCCTCGATCGCGAGGCTAAAGCCGGAGTGTCGGGCGACAGCAAGCTGCCACAGGGAGCCGACGAGATGCTCTCCACTGAGAACAGCAGCAGAGCTGTTTGCATCGGAAGTTGGTGGTTTTGCCGAGTGAGGCATACAGTACCGAAACCCTAAACCTTAAGGACCTAAACTTGACTCTTTTATCACGAGACTATCCGTAGCACCATCGAGTGAAAAACGCGATTTTCCGACCTTGAGCAACCCACAGCAGGTAGACTACCCCATCATCACATCCCCGTCAAATAACACGGCCTAAAGGCTTCGCAAGCCGCACCCAGCGAATATACTGGATCCGTTAGATACCACGGCCTATCCAGAGCATAGCACGGATGTGATAGCAACCCTCCCGAATAGGGGTTTTTATGTAGCGGTTCAGGGACTGTCCCCTGTAGGACCCCAAATTTCGCAAGGAAATCGCGCGGTGTTTCTCAGGCGAAACCCACTTCGCAGGAATTTTGTTTTGTTTGGATAATTTCTGTTGAGCGGTTCGCGGTTTGCATTGATTCGTTGACTCTCGCTCTGGCTAGGTTGCTTGTTGCGAAGGAAACGTGGGCTGTTGCCCCTGCGAACAAGTCTTACCGGCCTGCTTTGCTCCCTTCGGTCGGCAACTCGCTGATCGAGCGATTCCATGATTGATATCGAATCCCTGTCCGTTAGAAACGATCTATGCCATCGCACTTTTCTTCTGCGCCATCGCGCTTTTCTTCACTGCCTCGCACCTGCGTCGCAACTCGAAGACTTTCTCTTGTTTCGCTTGTTGCCCTAGTCTTCGCCACAGGCTGCGGAACCGGGGATGACTCCAGGTCTGAGAGGACCCAGTCGCAGAGCAATGCCCCATCGGAGAGCAGTCGCCGCGGCGGCCAAACGACCGCCAAATCTGATCTTTCCTCGGCCACCACGCGTCATTTGACCAATGTCTCTTACGATCCGACCCGCGAACTCTATGCGGAATACAACGAAGCTTTCGGAGCCTATTGGTTAGAAAAACATGGGGAAAAAGTCGAAATCGCTCAGTCGCACGGCGGCTCAGGAAAACAGTCACGTGCGGTCATCGAAGGCCTCGATGCTGATGTCGTCTCTCTCGCTCTCTCGGGCGATATCGATGCAATCGCAGATAAAGCCGAATCGCTGCCAAAAGACTGGCAAAAACGACTGCCGAACAACAGTTCTCCCTACACCTCAACCATCGTCTTTCTCGTCCGCAAAGGGAATCCGAAAAAAATCAAAGACTGGGATGACTTGGTGCGCGAAGGCGTCGAAGTGATCACGCCAAATCCAAAGACCGGCGGAGGTGCCCGCTGGAACTACTTGGCTGCCTGGGGTTATGCACTGCAACGCGAACTCAATGGTGGATCTGTGAGTTCCAGCGATTCTGTGAGTTCCAGCGATAAGGAGCTCAAGGCCCTCAAAGAGTTTCGATCAGCGACGCCAGCGGACAAGAAGCAAGTAGCCGAAGAAGCAGCAAAGCAATTTATTGCCAAGCTCTATAAGAACGTACCAATACTCGATACTTCCGCACGGGCCGCTACCAACACCTTCCTGCAACGGTCCATCGGTGATGTCCTGATCACTTGGGAAAACGAAGCATTTCTAGCCATGCGGGAACTAGGAACCGATCAAGTCGAGCTGGTTATCCCAAGTTTAAGTATTCTCGCTGAACCCCCCGTAGCCGTCGTAGATCGCAACGCAAAATCACACGGCACAGAAGACTTGGCAAAGGCTTATTTGGAATACCTTTACTCGGAAGTGGGCCAAAAGATCGCTGCCAAGCACTACTATCGGCCTCGTGTTCGAGATGGAATTCCTGCCGAGACATTGAGCTCATTCGCGGACGTAAAGCTCTTTGAGTTGACCGATATCGTTGCTGACTGGAAGGAAGCTCAAGAGGTTCACTTCAAAGAGCGCACTGGTGTGTTCGATCAGGTCTACTCCGGCGAATCAAAGTAAGACTTCGTTTAAAGGTAACAGGATCGGTCACTAGATACGGTCCTTCTGAAACGTCTAGAACACATAGGGATTTATGCTTTTCCAGTCTTCAACGAGAAAGTCTGTCCGATTGCCGGGATTCGGTCTGCCGTTTGGCATCACCTTGGCCTACATCCTCGTGATGATTGTCATCCCTATCGCCGCGCTCTTCGTCAAAGCCTCATCGATCGCTTCCGGGGAGCTTTTTGCAACGCTGGCATCTCCACGGGTTCAAGCCGCCTTGCGACTTACCTTTGGTGCATCGTTCGTGGCGGCCTTGATCAATCTTGTCTTTGGCTCCATCGTCGCTTGGACCCTCGTTCGATACCGATTCGTAGGTCGAAAGCTTCTCGACGCACTCGTCGACTTGCCCTTCGCCATGCCTACAGCCGTTTCAGGAATCGCTTTGATGGCAGTGTATGCGCCGACAGGTTTCATTGGAAAACAATTGCTTCCGTGGGGGATTAAGACCGCGATCAGTCCACTGGGTGTGGTGATCGCGCTGATCTTTATCGGATTCCCCTTCGTCGTAAGAACAATGCAACCCGCCATCGAAGATTTGGATGCAGAAGCAGAACAAGCTGCGGCGATCTTGGGAGCCAACCGTTTGCAAACCTTTTCTCGAATCACCTTCCCAAGCCTGCTTCCCTCTGCCTTGACAGGCTTCACGCTTGCACTAGCCCGCGCACTTGGGGAATACGGCAGTGTCATCTTTATCGCAGGAAATCTACCGTTGAAGACGGAGATCGCATCGCTTCTGATCGTCAATCGGTTGGACGAGAATGACGTCGCAGGGGCTTCCGCCATCGCCATCGTGATGCTCGCTTCGACGCTCGCCCTGTTGCTCTTGATCCAAGGCTTGCAGTGGATCGTTTCGCGCAGAACGGGAAGGATCTAATCAGTCATGTCACGAAGCGAAACCTCAACAGCCAAAAGCCAACCCCAGGGCTCCAAGCCAGTGACACCCTTGCACTGCACAGATGACCCGGTTTGGGTCCGCTGGCTACTGATCAGCATCACCGTCTGCTTCATGGGACTGTTATTGATCATGCCACTTGGTGTTATCTTCTACGAGGCCCTCCGCAAAGGCTGGACAACCTACGTCGCTGCACTTTCCAATCGCAATGCACAAAGCGCTATTCTCCTGAGTATCTTCGCTGCTGCCATCGCCGTTCCAGTCAACACACTCTTTGGAATCGCAGCCGCTTGGGCAACCGCCAAGTATCAATTCCGAGGCAAAGCTCTATTGGTGTCGATTCTTGATTTACCCTTCGCAATCTCCCCCATCATCGCCGGTTTGATGCTGATCCTGGTTTACGGAGTTCAAGGTTGGTTTGGCGAGTCGCTGCGATCGATTGGATTTCCAGTGATTTTCGCAGTCCCTGGAGTTGTTCTTGCGACCATGTTCGTCACAGTCCCATTCGTGGCCCGCGAGTTGATTCCGTTGATGCAAGAACAAGGGAGTGAACAAGAATGGGCAGCCGTCTCCCTAGGTGCTAACGCTTGGCAAACCTTCTGGAAGGTCACACTCCCAAACATCAAATGGGCGTTGCTCTATGGAGTGCTCCTGTGCAGCGCACGCGCGATGGGGGAATACGGGGCTGTTGCCGTCGTTTCATCGAATATTCGCGGAAAAACCAACACTCTGCCTTTGCAAATCGATGCGTTGTACAACGACTATAACGCCCCAGCAGCCTTCGCGCTCGCATCGCTGCTGGCCCTCTTAGGCATTATCACCCTCATTCTGAAGTCCTGGTTGGAATCACGTACTGACCACCACCACGTATCGGAGAGCAGCCAATCCCCATGAGCGTTGAAGTCAAACGTGTCACTAAAACATTCGGATCCTACGTAGCACTCGACGATGTTAGCTTGTCTGTCGCTACCGGCGAACTGGTCGCCTTGCTTGGTCCATCCGGTTCTGGAAAAACAACACTTCTGCGAATCATCGCTGGGATGGAATTACCCGACGCGGCTCAATCCACCGATTCAGGCCAAGTCCTCTTCTTCGGAGAAGACGTTGCTCAATGGTCTGTTGGGCAGCGCCAAGTCGGATTTGTATTCCAGCATTACGCTTTGTTTAAACACATGAGCGTCTACGATAACATCGCTTTCGGATTGCGAGTTCGCCCGAAAGGGCTTCGGCCGAGCAAGACAGAGATCGATCAACGCGTCCGAAAACTCCTGCAGCTAATTCAGCTCGAAGGACTAGGGAACCGTTTCCCCATGCAACTCTCAGGCGGTCAACGTCAACGGGTCGCTCTTGCAAGGGCTTTGGCTATCGAGCCAAAAATTTTGTTGCTCGATGAACCCTTTGGAGCACTCGATGCCAAAGTTCGCCAGAAACTACGCGAATGGCTAAGAGAACTCCATGAAACCATGCATACCACAACCATTCTTGTCACGCACGATCAAGAAGAAGCGTTAGAAGTCGCGGACCGTGTCGTTGTAATGAATCAAGCTAAGGTTGAGCAGGTCGGCTCACCAGAAGAAGTCTTTCATCACCCAGCATCCGAGTTCGTTATCGATTTTCTCGGTAGCGTTAATGTTTTTTCCGGGCGACACCTTGAAGGACAGGCCGCGAACTCAGATGCAGATTTCGACTCCTCGAAAATGTACGTTCGCCCTCACGAACTCTCCATCACGCGCCATGCGACCGACGAGAGTTCACTCCCAGCAAAAATACAACGTATCCACCGAGCCGGTGCCCATGCAAAAGTCTTTCTACAAACCGCATTGGACCAGAACGTGCGCGTGGACATTCCTATCACGCAATGCCATGCACTCAGGCTTGCTGATGGTGAACAAGTCTACATCACACCTTTGAATGCCCACGTATTCACCAACGAATTCAACATCTAAAAGGATTTGATGCATGAATGAAAACAAACCGGAATATTTCCAAAACTCACCAACAAATCCCGATGGAATGGAACAAGAAATGCAACTTGATTCTAGTCCTTCGGGAATAACGAAGGACAAGCAAATTCACGAAAGTGAATTGCAGCAGATTCGCCAAGCTCTTCAAGGATTAAAGTTTGGTCAAGTCACCATCGTGATGCACGATGGTGCGATGGTCCAGATTGAGAGAACGGAGAAACGGCGGATTCGTCCATCGAAATCCTCGAATGGACGCTAAGTTGAGCTGACCCGACCCCGGGAGGCGTGTTTATCACTCTGATTAGAGTTTCACCAAACGTCTTGGAAGACTCTTGATCGCCTCCGGTTGCCTTGCAACCGCGATTGTTTGGGAAAGAGGGTTTCATGTCGATGTTTCGACGTTGGTTTGATGCGTCGTTGTTTGGAATTGCACCCGCACCGATGCGAAGTTTAGAGCACAAATTCGCGATTGCATCGTGCTTGATAACAGGCTGTGTTGTCATGGGTTGTTCTGGAGAAAAACGCATTCCTACCTATCCGGTTTCAGGAAAAGTTGTAGCTGCAGATGGAAGCCCGGTCGATCGCGCCCTGATCGTGTTGCATCCGCAGTCAAGCAATGCCACCGCACCCAAACCCCGAGGGACCACACAAGCCGATGGGAGCTTTGAAGTCTCAACCTTCAATACGGCTGACGGAGCGCCGGAGGGAAAATACCAAGTGACGATCGAGCGTTGGGTTCGCAAGGATCCTAACGAATCTCCTGTCAATCACTTGCCTCCGAATCTCGCGTCTCCCGCAACTTCCGGAATCGAAGTCGAAGTGAAGAGCAGCCCCAATACGCTCGAGCCCTTTCGTTTGCGTTAAGTCACACCGCAATCGAAAGGTTGGTTCGGGGTTGAAGTAATGTCGGTCTTTTCTACGTACTCGTTTGTTTTTATGTCTATTAGAAAGAATTTGAAGATGAAAATGTCCAATCGGTTTACCGCGACAACCAAGCGTCGAGCGTTCACGCTCGTAGAACTCCTCGTTGTTATTGCGATCATCGGTATCCTCGTCGGGTTGCTCTTGCCGGCAGTCCAGGCGGCTCGCGAAGCAGCTCGCAGAATGTCTTGCTCGAACAATATTCGCCAAGTTGAGTTAGCATTTCAGAATTTCCACAGCGCACAAAAGTACTTCCCAAGCAACATTCGTCCAAGCGCGGTTTCGACCGTGCGTGTACGGTGGGCAACATCGCTTTTGCCATATATTGAAATGCAATCGCTTTATCAGCGTATCGACTTGACCAAGAACTGGTCATCGGTCGTACCGAACACAGATGGTTCGCTGAACTTCGATTTGTTCGGGACCAAGATTCCGATCTACGAATGCCCTTCGAATCCAGATGCTGGCAAGGTGTTGGATGGATCGCCACCGCCGGATACACCGGTGTGGCAAGCGCGTGTAGCCAACGGGGATTACGCAGGTTTCTACGGCGTCTCTCCGCAACTTGCGACCCTCGGTTTGGTAGATGCGTCTTCGGCACGTGACAACAATGGTGCGATTTCCAAAACCACGAATTTGAAATTCTCTAGCTTTGTCGACGGCACAAGCAACACCGTTCGTTTGGTCGAATCAGCGGGTCGTCCCCACATTTATCGCAATGGCAAAAAGGTGATCGACGTGCAACCCGGTAGTGGGACACGGATCAACGGAGGGGGCTGGTGCCGTCCGGCTTCCGAGCTCAACGTTTTATTGGGTGTAGCGGGTGACGGGCTTTCTTACCCAGGACCACGTGCGATGAATGTCACCAACGGCATCGCTTTGAGCTCGACTTATCCAGATCCATTCTTTGGAGTGGATGGAACGGGGCAACCTTACTCGTTCCACACCGGTGGAAACATGTCCGTCTTTGTTGATGGAAGTTCCAGATACTTGAATTCGAATATCGATATCCGCGTGTTCGCAAGACTCGTATCGCGAGACGGAGCCGAGGTCATCACCGACTTGGAACTGTAAACAAGGCCTCCGTCCAACAGGTCTCTATTCAACCCCCGTGAAGAGCGAAGTGCCGCACGGGGATTAGCCACCGATAGGGTGGTTTTTGATACGATTAGGGGGGAAGCGTCCGTGTTGGTGGTTCATGCAAACACCCGGCGCACCGACGAACTACAGAATTTCGTGCGATGATCTATCGATCCCCCCGCGCCAAAAAGGCATAATGGGAGAGCCCACGGCAGAGCGAAGCGCCGCCGAGGGTGTGCTTGATAGGATGAACCTCCTCGAGCATGCGCGCGTTTCATTCTGAAAGGCACCGGTTCTCTCCGAGATCATGAATCAACATCACCCAAATCTCACCACCACAACTCAATCAACCGTCACCTCAGCCCGCTCCCGCCGGTTCCAAATCTGCTGCATCCTAGCTTGCCTCGCTCTACCAGCAACTTGGGCCTCGGCCCAAAAATCTGTCCGTAAACCCGACCGAGCGAAGCCTCCGAAATTCCAAGCAGATGAATTCTCAGGGGTGTTCTATGCCGATGCCCGAGCTCAACTTCAAGGCCCCGCTTCTCTCACCCCCCCAACTACCAATTCTCCCGATAATTCCTCCATGGCTGATGGCAATGATGCATCGAACCCCGAGCCCTCTGCCTCCGGAAACGATGTATGGAAACAACTCATCAGCGGACAAACCATCGAAGACCTCGTCAAAGAATCCAAAGCCCGCATCGATGGCGTCATCAGCACCCCAGCAAAATTTGCTGGCGGCGGATACAGCGAAGCCCGAAAAGAATTCACCCTCCTCGGCTCCCTGATGGCGATCATCGCCCAATACCCTGAAGAGATCCGCTGGAAAGCTTCCGCACCCTACGCCCGCACCGTCTTCGCTCGACTCGCAGCAAACTGCAAAGTCGGTACTCAACAAGTCTTCAACGAAGCCAAGCTCAGGCAACAAGATCTCCAAGATCTTCTCAAGGGCTCCAAGCTCTCCGGCTCTCCCGAAGAGACCCTCTGGCCCGATATCGCAGACCGCGGACCAACCATGCAACTCCTCGAGTGGGCCCTCCGTGAAAATCTTGCACCCTCCACCAACAACGAAGATAACTTCAACAACGCTCTCGACGAAGTCACCAAATATGCGGAACTGATCGCTGCCTACGGCCAAATCCTCCAACTCGAAGGGATGACCGACGCTGATGACGAATCGTACGTTCAACTCTCCAGCGCTATGGTCTCCGCAGCCAAAGAAACTCTCAAAGCTGTCAAAACGAAAGACGCTGAGCTCGCTCGGAGTGCTGTTGCAAAAATCGACCAATCCTGCAACAAATGCCATGAATCCTACAGGTAATACTCCCACCTAATTCCACTCCGCACTCTCCTCCAGCACAGGCCCAGCTATGGGAATCCGATTCAGTTGCCACCTTTGCAACAACCCCCTGCACGTGAAGGACTACCAAGCCGGTAAACGGGGGAAATGCCCAAAATGCCAAGGCTCTTTCCGCGTCCCCCCTGCCGATGCCGACTTTTCCCTTGCCATCGATGAGTCCTTCTCCGCATCCCCAGCCACGCAAACCAGCAAAAAGAACGTCGCCTCCCCCTCAACCCAACCATCCTCAACCCAACCATCCGCGACCACAATCCAACCCACCGCAATCCAACCCACCGCAACCCAACCAACCGCGACCGATAAACCGCTAGCCACCAAACCCACCACCCCCGCCACTCCCAAATCCCCCGATCCCGCATCTCCAAGCCTTCCTAAAGCCCCCAAACACTTGGAGCCGCCATCCGACGAACTACCCGCTAGTCTCCTGCCTTACGTCGACGCACGATGGTATGTCCGACCCCCAAGCGGCGGACAATATGGACCTGCCACCACTCATACACTCTTGGACTGGATCCAACAACGTCGAGTCACGGCAGATTCGCTAGTGTGGCGTGAAGGGCTCGAAAACTGGGGAATCGTTCGTGACGTAATCCCCGAACCCTTCGGCGGATTGCCCCCTACCAATGGACCAATTGCCCAACTCCCTCCGACCCAATCTTCCCCAATCACTTCCCCTGCCGACGCGAAGCCCCAACTATCTAACTCCTCACCGAACACACCACCCACCAGCCTTCCTCTTCCTACTGCTACCACGTCTAAAGCTGCAGTCACTAGCAAAAAAAAGAAACAGGTGCGGCAGCAACTGTGGATCTTAGGTTTGCTGAGCGTCATCGCGATCGGACTCGTCGTCGCACTCGTGTTGGTACTTACACGCGGTGCTTGATCGACCCATCATCCCTAGATCGCATTCATGTTCGCAACGTATTCAACCCTTCAATTGCCCCGATGAAATCTGCACACTGCGATGAAGACTGTACTTACCCCTAGCCATCGCAACCTCGCGAACCATATCGACTCCACCCACGCACTCGTCGGAGGAACAGCGATCCTACCCGATCGATTGCTCGAGAACTGCTATGTGGAATTTTC
>JBIJCS010000486.1:0-3864 GCA_044344575.1 Pirellula sp.
CGTCTCTTGGTCTGATCGAGAAGCAACCTTCCAAAGACACTTTGATTCCTTGATGCATCTTTGCGTTTGCTTTTCAAACTGGCGTATCTACTCTTAATCGGCACTGGATTTGACATCGAAAGATTCGTCTCCATGAAAATAGCTTCGTGGCTACAGACTGCCCGTCGCCTTGCCGTTAAAGACGAAGACCATTGGATTTCTTTTCACGCATTTTTGATAAACTCAAAAATAATTTGACGATGAGCACCATTGCGGTACATTGGTTCCTGCAACTCGATCGTTAAGCACTCCCACCTCGATGAACCATAAGTCGCTATGTCCTCAATTCCACGAGAGCCCATTTTCTCAGAGCAACTGAGGCACGCTCGCAATGGGCGTCCCTCTGGAATCGGACGCTTACTCGATTCCTTCCGGCCAATGCTGCAGCAATTGGCAAAAAGGAAGATCTCCGATCGCTTGCGAACCCGAATGTCGGAGTCCGATCTCGTCCAAGAAACCATGCTCTCTGCTTGCCACGGACTGAAGAGCTTTCGTGGCAACTCCGAAGGTGAATTCCAATGCTGGCTATTGCAGATCCTGCGATCAAGACTGACGGATGGCCTACGAAGACATTTGATGAGGGAATGCCGTAGAGTCCAATCCCAATCCCCAACCGCATTTCGACAAATTTCCGACAACTCCGAATCCCCTTCGAACATAATTGCCATCGACGAACAATCCAACTTGATCGTCTCGGCTCTCTTGCAACTGCCTGAAATGGATCGCGCTATTGTTTTGATGCGATACAGCGAGCAACTTGGATTTGAAGAAATCGCTCTTCGCACTGGCCTACCTCTTGCTAATGTTTGGCGGCGTTGGTCGAAATCTATCGATGCTATCCGTCGACAAGTCCATCGTGAATAAATCCGAACGAAATAACAAAAAGCATGAATGAATCCGCGGAGGATCCCAATCCAATTGATAAAACCATCCGCTCGCAACTGGCGTATGATTCAGCGATAAGCCATAGCTACAGCCAACTACCACCAGATCCGCAAGAGATCGACCCCGAGTCTGCAAAAACGATCCGACTACTTCATGATATCCTCGGACCTCAAAGCTCTCCGGATTCTCACGTGCCACTACGCAGCGACCCCCTGGAATGGAAATTACCCACCCCGTTTGGTAGATTTGATATTTTAGCGAAATTGGGACAAGGCTCTTTCGGTGCCGTTTGGAAAGCCTACGATCCTATTCTAAAACGACTCGTTGCAATCAAAGCACTACATCCAGAGTTGCGTTTGATAGCGAAACTTCAAGAACGCTTCGAAAAAGAAGCGCAAGCGACCGCGCGATTGAATCACCCGAATATCGTGCGACTCTATGAAGTTGGTTCCGAACATGGAATCAACTACATCGCCTCGGAGTATGTCGAAGGAGTCCCCCTGCGCAGTTTCCTTAATGATCAAACCTTCTGCAGCCAAGAATTTTCGGCACGTCTCATCGCACAACTAGCGGATGCTATCCATCATTCCCACCTCATGGGAGTCTTACATCGAGACATCAAACCTGAGAATGTGATTTTACAGATCCCTCAGACGGACCAGGAAATGGTGGGCGATCGATTGCCTCGCTTGACTGACTTCGGTTTGGCAAGGCTTATCGACCAACATCCCAATGAGAAATATGTAAGCACAGTCGGGTTGATGATCGGTTCAATCGACTATATGGCACCCGAGCAATTGATGGGGGATCGCGAATCCATCGGACCGTCCTCGGATATCTATGCCTTGGCAGTAATGCTCTTTGAGATCCTCACTGGTCACTTGCCGAGAAATCCTTCGGGCAACATCTTCCAAGCAATTGAAATGAGTCTTTCACCGCAGGATCCCCGCTCGCTTAACCCCCATATCCATCGTGACCTAGCAGCAATTTGCATGAAATGCCTAGCTTTCTCCATCCAAGATCGATTCCAAAGTGCATCAGAACTGCGAGATGAATTGCAATGCTTCCTCAACGGAATGCCAATTTCAACACGCCCTCCAACCTCAGTAGAACGCTTCTCACGCTGGACCAAATCAAATCGTTCATTGGTCACCGGCATCGCGATGGGGCTCGGGAGTATTCTACTAGCACTCGGAGTTAGCGTGTCTTCGGCAGTACTGCTCGCGAAACGTAACGAAGCATTGATCGTCGCACAGGAGGCAATCATCGAGTCAGGAAAAGAGACGAAAGTCCAGCAGGCTCTTTATCGTAATTTGGCATGGATATCCGCAGTAAAGCTAGCCTATGGAAAATTAGAACGGGGTGACTTGCAAGGTGCTTACGGCGATCTGGGCATCATCCAGCAACAACATGCTGATGCTACTCAACGGCCTGAGTGGCAATTGCTAAACGCTGAGCTGCAAAGCCAATACCAACTGATGTTCAAGGAATCGTTTGCCCTAAAGGATACCGTTGCGATCCCAAATACCAATCTTGTCGCACTTGCTGGAAACGAACCAACCATTCGCATCGTCGATCGGACCACACGAGAAACAATCAACCGTTACAAAACATCGCTGCGCCAAATCCATGCGCTCGCCGTTAGCAGCGACGGGAAATATATCGCCGCTGGTGGTTCAGTGAAACTCGGAGTCGAAAGAACATACCCAACCATTCTCGACTTATCTTCAGGAACCATGAGGGAACTGAATGTATCGGGCAACTCAACAATCGAATCGCTTGCTTTTTCCCCCAATGGTCGCATGTTGGCAATCGGTTGTCGTTATGAAGACATCCTTGTTGCCGACTTGGAAAACACTGAAAGGCAGCCGATCCAATTGCCCGCTACACGTCGGGCACGGACACTTCAATGGGTATCTGATAAGGAAGTTGTTGTTCACACAAACACAAGTGAGCTAGCTATTTACCATTTGGATACGTCAGAATCGAAAACGATCGAGTTCTCAAAACCGATCGAAAGCTTTGCAGTCACCCCAAATGCTCGATGGGTGATCGCGACAAACTTTGACTATGATGGCTGTACTCTTGTATCACTTCGAGATCCAACGAAACAGATTCGTCTCAATGGACTACAACGCCAAGCGGTCTGTGTAGCCACATCCCCAGATGATAGATGGGTGGCAGCAGGCGTCGAGTCAGGAGACGTATCCATCTGGAGACTGCCAGAACCCTCCTCGGACGAGCAAGGCTTCGGTTCTGAATTTCAAGAAGCACCAGAAATTCGCAGGACCCTTCTCGGAGGCGGACTGAACGCTATCTCTTGGAGCAACAATACAGTGATCGCAGCAGGTGAAAATGGTGAAGCTGTCGCTTGGTCTCCATTTCCTCAGATATCACCCTTAAACGGAGAATCTGCTGTCACCTCTGCCGCATTCTTGCACCCATCAAAAGCGGTACTTGGTTTCGAGAACGGCCAAGTTCTTTGTGTCGGTATTGCCGAAATTAGAAAATCCCAATTTGGGAATCTCACCCATCTAACATCCCCATGTGTGGAACCGATCAAGGATCTTGAAGGAACCTCAGGAGTCTCTAACTTATCGCTGCACAATTCAACAAGTCTGTTAGTAACTTATTTCAATGGCGAAGTCCGAGAGTTACAAAACGAAAAGAATGGAACACATCACAATCTATTCTCCCTACCCAAGAACACATCACAACTGACTGCTTTTCTTGACTGGCCGATAGACATGTCTCAAGATGGACAGTGGATCGCCCAATGCACTCGCGACAATCAAATCCACTTCCATAACAGACTCTCCCAAACTCAATTCTCCCCAATTCAGTTACCCAATGAAATCTGGGCAACGCGGTTCCTGGGCCCAAAACTGCTCTGCGTTACCGGAATTTTTGAAGGGGCCAGAATCTATGACATCGAATCCG
>JBIJCS010000070.1:0-13285 GCA_044344575.1 Pirellula sp.
ACGTTTCCGGATTTCCCTGCGGAGATTCGAGCGCCGCGGGGTACACGTGCAGGCGTGTCGGGTTTTCAGGTTCAATTTGCATCGCACGAAGTCCATACGCCTGGCGATACGCTTGATGCGTTGGTAGCGATGAATCCAGCGGCGTTGGTGACCAACTTAGCGGATTTGCCCAAGGGTGGGCTCTTGGTGGTTAACGAGGACAGTTTTGAAGACAAGGACTTGAAGTTAGCGAAGCTCAGCACGAGTCCTTTGGAAGATCCGTCGATGGAGAATTATCGATTGATCAAGGTTCCGATGACGCGATTGACGAAGGAGGCGGTATCGGAGTTTGGTTTAAGCGTTAAGGAGGCCGATCGTTGCAAGAACTTTTTTGCGATGGGATTGGTGTATTGGCTATATGGTCGGAACATGGATGCGACATTGCGGTTCATTCATGGCAAGTTTGGAGCTGGCAAGTCAACGATAGCCGCTGCGAACGAGAAAGCGTTGCGTGCAGGTTGGGCTTACGGTGAGACGATTGAAGCTTTGGGAAGTTCATACAACGTCGCGCCGGCGAAATTGGCACCCGGGACGTACCGCAACATTATGGGTAACCAAGCGTTAGCTTGGGGATTGTTGGCGGCAGCGAATCGAAGTGGCAAAGAGCTGTTTTACGCGTCGTATCCTATTACGCCGGCGAGTGATATTTTGCATGAGTTAGCTCGTTACAAAAATTTCGGCGTATGTACATTTCAGGCAGAGGATGAAATTGCAGCGGTATGTTCAGCGATCGGAGCATCGTATGGTGGGCAGATGGGTGTAACCACATCGAGCGGTCCTGGGATTGCGTTGAAGACTGAAGCGATGGGATTAGCGATGATGTTGGAGTTACCGTTGCTTGTGATCGACGTGCAACGAGGTGGGCCGAGTACTGGTTTGCCGACGAAGACCGAGCAGGCGGATTTATTGCAAGTGATGTTTGGCCGCAATGGTGAGGCACCTTTACCGGTTTTAGCCGCGAGAAGTCCAGCGGATTGTTTCGAGATTGTGCAAGAGGCGTGGATGTTGGCGACTAAGCTGATGCTTCCGGTGGTTGTTCTCTCTGACGGCTACATTGCTAATGGCGCGGAGCCTTGGAAGATTCCGGATGTAACGAAGTTGGCCCCTTACACGATTGAGCACCCGCAGGAGAACAACAATCCAGATGGGCCATTTAAACCTTATCTGCGCAACGAGTTGCTAGCGCGACCTTGGGCGATCCCGGGAACACCGGGTTTGATGCATCGAGTCGGTGGGATTGAGAAAGAGGACGGTAGTGGCAATATTAGCTACGACCCCGAGAACCATCAGAAGATGGTTCATATTCGGGCACAAAAGGTTGCCAATGCGGCCAAGTTGCTACCTCCCCAAGAAGTTGTGGGGCCTGAGAGTGGTGATTTGCTAGTGCTCAGTTGGGGTGGGACGTATGGGGCTTGTTTGACGGCGGTGCAGAAGTCGCAGTCCGCTGGTAAGAGCGTTGCCTTGGCACACATCCGGTACATGAATCCGTTCCCGAGTAACTTGGGCGAGATACTTTCGAAGTACAAGAAGGTATTGATACCGGAGTTGAATATGGGGCAGTTGCGTATGTTGATTCGCGACCGTTATCTCGTGGATGCGGTTGGATACAACAAGGTCAAGGGCAAGCCTTTCACGGTCACTGAGCTTGTTGAAAAGATCAACTCGATGACCAAGTAGAACATCTGCAGCGACGATTTCCTTGCAGCGAAACATCACGGTACAGCGAACAGACCTGTACAACGAACAAAACCGTACAACGAACAGACGATAAGAGCCATGAATACACCTTTAAACGTTTTGAAGGCCGATGACTTTGCGAGTGACCAGGATGTCCGTTGGTGTCCCGGTTGTGGGGACTATTCGATCTTGGCGCAGATGAAAAAGGTGCTGCCTGAGATCGGCATTCCGCCAGAGCAGACCGTCTTCATTTCAGGAATTGGATGTTCGAGTCGTTTCCCGTATTACGTCAACACGTATGGGGTTCATTCGATTCATGGTCGAGCGCCGGCGGTAGCGACTGGTTTGAAGCTTTCGCGTCCTGATTTGAGTGTATGGGTGATTACGGGGGATGGCGATGCATTGAGCATTGGAGGGAATCACTTCATTCACTTGCTACGCCGAAACGTTGATTTGAATATTGTTTTGTTCAACAATCGGATTTATGGGTTAACCAAAGGCCAGTATTCCCCGACGAGTGTAGAGGGGCAGATTACCAAGAGTACTCCGATGGGAGTGGTGGATCACCCATTGAATCCAATCAGTATTGCGGTTGGAGCGGAAGCTACTTTTATAGCTCGGTCAGTTGACAGCAACATCAAACATCTTGCACAAGTGCTGAAGCGAGCCGCGGCGCATCGCGGAACGAGTTTTGTGGAGGTGTATCAAAACTGCAATGTCTTTAACGATGGTGCTTTTAGCTATGCGCAGGACAAAGCGACGCGGGATGATAGCACCATTGAGTTAGAGCATGGTAAACCGATGATATTTGGAAAAGACAAGGACAAGGGGATTCGGTTGAAGGGGTTTACGCTTGAGGTTGTCAGTCTTGCAGATGGTAAGGTCAAGGAGAGCGAGTTGCTTCATCACGACGAGCAAGCCGATTCAGCGTTGGTGTACTTGTTGTCGCGGATGCGTCATCCTGCGTTTCCCGAACCGATCGGCGTGCTTCGCAACGTCGAGCATGAAACATTTGAAGAAGCGGTTCGTGGGCAGATTGACCAAGCGGTCAAGCAGAAGGGCAAGGGCGACTTGCAGAAACTCTTCAATAGTGGCGATACTTGGACGGTAAACGCTTAATTCAGCAGGCGTTTGAGCAAGATTAGTCCCGGGCGAGTTCGTGCTGGGACTTTTGAAAAACGTGGGCCTCTGCGATGGCAAACGGTAGTTCGCGTAATTAGAGTGGTTGCGGAGGAAACGTTTCGTTCTCCTTCCTTCGTATCCTTAAATTCTTAATCGAAGAACGTCATGCTTAAAAAGTGGATTTTTTCCGTTTGTGTCGTTTGGTTTGTTGTGCAAGTCCAAGGCTATGCGCAGGATAGCGATGAGCCAAAGGACGAGGCACCTGGAATCAATTCGAGTTTGGTTTCCGCGATGAAGTTTCGGGGGATAGGCCCTGCCTTTATGTCTGGACGTATTGGGGACATAGCGGTCGATCCGGTGAATCGATCTGTATGGTATGTGGTGGCATCTTCTGGTGGAGTTTGGAAGACCGAAAATGCGGGAGTGACGTTCAAGCCGATTTTTGACGGTCAGGGATCGTACAGCATTGGGTGCGTCACGATTTGCCCGCATGACCGGCACACGATATGGGTTGGCACTGGCGAGAATAATTCGCAGCGTAGCGTCGGATACGGAGATGGTTTGTACAAGTCGACGGATGGGGGGCAGTCGTTCAAGCGAGTTGGGTTGGAGAATAGTGAGCACATTGGGATGATAGCGGTTCACCCGGAGGATCCCAACATTGTTTATGTAGCAGCGCAGGGGCCATTATGGAAAGATGGCGGGGACAGGGGGTTATACAAGACGACGGATGGTGGGAAGACATGGACGAACATCCTGAACATTAGCCCGATGACGGGGATCAATGAAGTTCACATTGATCCGAGCAATCCGAACATTCTCTATGCCAGTTCTTATCAACGTCGGCGGCATGAATGGGTATTGATCGATGGTGGTCCTGAATCAACGATTCATAAGTCCACGGATGGAGGTGCTACTTGGCGTAAGATTGGTCGGGGGTTGCCAGACTCAGACAAAGGGAAGATCGGATTGGACATCTCGCCTGTGAATCCTGAAATTGTTTATGCGATTGTCGAAGCAGCGGAGGAAAAGGGAGGATTTTTCCGAAGTATCAATCGTGGGGAGACATGGGAGAGAATGAGTAATTACGTATCCAACGGCCCACAGTACTACAATGAAATCGTATGTTGTCCGCATAATGTCAATCGCATTTACTCGCTCGATACGATGATGATGGTGAGCGAAGATGGTGGCAAGACGTTTGTCAATCTAGGGGAGGAAGATAAGCATGTCGACAATCACGCGTTGGTGATTGATCCAAATGATGAGCAGCATCTAATCATTGGTTGTGATGGGGGTTTGTATGAGACTTGGGATCGCGGGAAGACCTATGACTACAAAGCTAATCTGCCGATTACGCAGTTCTACAAGGTTGCGGTTTCTAACGACAAGCCGTTTTACAATATTTATGGCGGGACGCAGGATAATGCGACCCAGGGTGGGCCATCGCGAACAAACAACGAGCATGGGATTCGCAACAGTGATTGGTTTGTGACGGTGTTTGGGGATGGTTTTGAGCCAGCGGTTGATCCAAATGATCCTGATACCATTTATTCGCAGTGGCAATATGGTGGACTTGTTCGATACAACCGCAAGACGGGCGAGGCTGTCGACATCAAGCCGCAGGAGGCAAAGGAGGGGCCGGCATTGCGATGGAACTGGGATTCTCCGTTGCTGATTTCCCCGCACAATTCGAAACGTTTGTATTACGCTTCGCAAATGCTCTTTCGTAGTGAGGATCGTGGAGAGAACTGGACTGCAATTAGTCCAGATTTGACACGGCAGATTGACCGCAATCAACTGAAAGTGATGGGGCGAGTATGGGGAGTTGATGCGGTAGCGAAGAATGCATCAACATCGTTGTATGGAAATATCGTGTCGCTTGATGAATCGACCAAAGTTCAGGGGTTGATTTATGTTGGAACGGATGAAGGGCTGGTTCAAATCACTGAGGATGGCGGTACGACATGGCGTAAGGTAGACGGTTTCGGAACGCTTGATATTCCTGAGTTTGGGTACATCAATGACATTGAGGCGGATTTGTTTGATCCCAATGTCGTTTATGTGGTAGTCAACAATCACAAGCGAGGGGATTTCAGGCCCTACATTCTCAAGTCGAGCGACCGCGGGAAGGCTTGGGAAGTGATTACGGGGGATTTGCCGGAGCGAGGAAGTGTTTATACGCTCAAGCAGGACCATGTGAATCCGAATCTACTGTTCTGCGGTACTGAATTCGGCTGCTACTTTACGGTAGATGGTGGAAAGAAATGGATCGCATTGAAGTCGGGATTGCCGACGATCATGGTACGAGATATTGAGATACAAAGGCGCGAAAACGATTTGGTATTGGCGAGCTTTGGGCGTGGTTTTTTTGTGCTGGATGACTATTCCCCGTTGAGGAATATAAAGCCTGAGCTCTTGGAAACCAACATGATGTTTCCTATTAAAAAAGGGCAGATGTTTCAAACGGTCAGTCCGATGGGAGTTTCTGGGCGTGGTTTTCAGGGAGCGAACTTTTTTACTGCACCCAATCCTGAGTATGGAGTGACTTTTACCTTTCATTTGAAGGAGGAGCTCAAGTCCAAGAAGTCCAAGCGAGAGAAGAGCGATCGCGAGGGGGCAAAGGCAGGTAAGGACACCCCGTATCCTTCTTGGGAAGAGTTGAAGAATGAGGATCGGGAGGTTGCGCCGTCGCGTTGGTTGACGGTGCGAGACATGTCGGGGGTGGTGGTTCGTAAGATACCAACGTCGACAGAGCGGGGGATTGTTCGTGCGAATTGGGATTACCGGCATTCGGGGCCGGCGGGCGGGAGTCGTCGACGTCGTGCGGGAGGGTCGGGGCCTGTAGCGGTGCCGGGCAAGTACACGGTTGAAGTATCGCAGATGATCGACGGAGAGGTAACGGAGGTGATTCCTAAAACGGAATTTGAGATTGAGCCATTGACCTTTGGGGACACGACGGAGATCAATCGGGTAGCGATACGTGATTTTTCCAAGCAGGTTTATAAGCTAGCGAATGCCGTGAATGCAGCTACGGAGCAATTGAATGAGGCGGTTGATCGTTTGGAAGCGATGGAGAGTTTGACGAAGACGGCGTCGGAGGTAGACCCAAGTTTATGGAAGGAGATACGAGCGATGCAGATACGTTTATTAGACATTCAGCATCAGTTCACGGGTGATCCTACGCGAACGAAGCGCAACGAGGGGGCGATGCCGGGGTTACAGAGTCGGTTATCGAATGCGATGATGGGAGCGTTGGGAAGCACGACGGGTCCTACTGGAACGCATCGACGTCAGGTTGAGGTTGCGGGTCAGGAGTTTGAAGCTGCGTTAGTGGAATTGAACAAGTTATTAGGGACGGAGATTCCAGCGATGCTTGTGCGTTTCGACGCCTTGGGAGCCCCGTGGACGCCGGGAAGACCGATACCAAGTTGGCGTTAGGGATCGGTACCTATTGGGCAATGCTATCAAACGAGTCCCAGCAATAGGCCATTGTTGGGTGGCACCGACGGGGTGGTGGGCGGTTGATGGGTGGCACCGATTTGCAGGAGTGGTAATGCTAGCAAACGAGCCTCAAGAGGGGCTGGTTCGGGGTCTGTCCCCTATCCGCGCGATTTTTATGGTGATTCGCTAGCATTGTTTTGCGATGGATGGGTGGCACCGATTGGGTTTCGCTAGCAATAGGCCATTGATGGGTGGCACCGATTTGCAGGAGTGGTAATGCTAGCAAACGAGCCTCAAAAGGGGCTGGTTCGGGGTCTGTCCCCTATCCGCGCGATTTTTAAGGTGATTCGCTAGCATTGTTTTGCGATGGATGGGTGGCACCGATTGGGTTTCGCTACTAGCAATAGGCCATTGATGGGTGGCACCGATTTGCAGGTACCTATTGGGCAATGCTATCAAACGAGTCCCAGCAATAGGCCATTGTTGGGTGGCACCGACGGGGTGGTGGGCGGTTGATGGGTGGCACCGATTTGCAGGAGTGGTAATGCTAGCAAACGAGCCTCAAAAGGGGCTGGTTCGGGGTCTGTCCCCTATCCGCGCGATTTTTATGGTGATTCGCTAGCATTGTTTTGCGATGGATGGGTGGCACCGATTGGGTGGATGTGTGGCTCTATTATTCCTACCAACGTTGGGTTTGGATTGGTTGCCCGAAACTCTTGCTTGCGCATATGACTAACCATTCGAGTTGTTCAAGTCGGGGCTCGTCGGTTGTCGGCACGCTATGCCCTCGGTACCAAAATCTTCGCCGCGACCCCTATCGATCGTATCTCTAGTTTCGTGACACAAGTACCTTCCGCATCACTACCTTCTGCATCACTACCTTCTGCATCACTACCTTCTGCACCAATACCTTCTGCACCAATACCTTCTGCACCAATACCTTCTGCACCAATACCTTCCGCTCGAACCACATCCCCTACCCAATCTCCATCCAGTTGATAGCTTACCCCCCCCTGCCCTTCCCCGTTCTCTTGTCCATCCAATACGATTTCAATCCCTCGTGTCCGTAACTCTGTCCAAGCCGAACTTGATCGATGTCGCCCTAAGAAAACCAAAACGTAATTCCAAATGCCACGCAGTAGGTTACCCCCTCGAAACATCCCTACATCGATCAACCCATCATCAATCTGAGCATCGGGCAAAATCGAGATCCCAGCCGCATACTTCGGTACATTAAAACCAAATATCCAGTGGCATCTGCCGTAGTCTTGCCACTGCCCCAATTCGTCGATTGCTCGCAGTCGCATCGCTGGCCACCGATAAGTCACTACCGCTTTGAGTATCGACCATCGATAGGCCCAACGGGTGATGTGTGACCGTCGGGTTTGGTGTACCCGTCGCACCACATCCGCATCGAAGCCGATACTTGCCATCAACAAGAACATCCTGTCATTGGCCCTAAATAGATCCAAACTCCTGACACGATAATCTCGTAGCATCTCCACAATCGCATCAGGCTTCGATGGAACTTGAAGATACTTCGCTAGCAGATTCTCTGAACCAATCGGCAAGAGTGTGATGGGTACTTGGTTTCCCACCCGATTGATGATCGCGGAGATCGTTCCATCTCCACCTGCTGCCACGACCGATGTCAGTTCACCTTGTTCGATCAACTCTCTAGATCGCTTTTGCACCGTATTCAAGTCGGTGGTGTACTCGACACTCCAACCATCTTGGACTAACAGTTGGCGTAGCTTTTCCGCACGAGGTAATCCGTCGACAGCACCCGACTTGGGATTTGCTGCAATCAGTATGTAACCTCTGTTCATCACCGATCATCCCGAACGGACTGTTCGTACAGATGTTTTGCTGCACGTCCGCTAATGGTTTGGTTGCTTATTAATTCTACAGCGATACGTTCCACGGCTTCCCAGACTTGCCGGTCTAGCAAATAATGTTCGGTCTTGTTCAGCAGCCGCCTTTCGAGTCGTTCGATCTGTTTCTCTCCTTCATTGCGGCTTGCTAACATCCGCCGAACAAATCGCAAATCTTGAGCAGCCCCCTGCTGACAGTACTGCCCGGTGATCTGAGATTCCGCAACCATCCCAGCCAGCAAGATCATCACTTCATCCTCTAGGAAATCTTGCGAGGATTTCGCTTTGCCTTTTTGCAGATGACAAGCTCCTAAACGCTGAACACCCAGGTGAGATTGTCCAGGCGCAACGGTTACTTTGGAAATAGCTCTTCCTAGAATCAAGGCCATGACAGCATGCCCTGCTTCATGAAACGCCGTAGCTCTTAATGCAAACGCGTTTGCTGCTGTCTCATCCATCAATAATCACTGGCCTTTTGGTGTTTATGAAAAGAGTCCCAGAGCTTTACCTGTTTCGCTGTAGTCCCCGGCTAGGGCTTTGTGACTCGGAGTCCCAAGCCATGATTCTAATACTGCAGCATATACACTTCTAAAGTCGATACTGAATCGCAAGTCGCCATCGTCAAGCTGGCTTAAATCCGGATTCAATCCGTGAAGCACTTTGGGAAATACTGGGCCGGCTAAGAACATTGGAGCGGCCGCCCCGTGATCTGTTCCTTGGCTTGCGTTTTCTGCAACTCTCCTTCCAAATTCGCTAAACGTCACGACCAATACTCGCTCTTGTTGTCCTGCATCTTGCATCTTTTTCAAGAATGCGGAAAGTGCTTCCGTCCATTGTCGAAGCAATCCCGCATGGGCTTGGGGTTGGTTTGCGTGTGTGTCGAACCCATCAAGGGACACGTAATAAACGCGAGTGCGGACCCCTGCGAGAATCAGACGCGATACTGCTCTGAGTTTTTCTCCGAGTGAACTACCTGGGAAATCCCCGGTTGCGTCCGGTGCTGCTAATACTTTTTCCAACCGCTCACTCACTTCGATCGCCGCTTGAGTACTCGCCGAGACAAAGTCGAGCAAGCCAGAGTCATGAGATTCTTTTTCTTGTTGCTGATCGAGTTTGGAGCGTTGCTCCTTCTGAGTTTGCATCGTGTCCGTAGACTTGGATCGTAATCGCATTTGTTCTAATGACGCCAATGATGGGACTTGTACGCCTCGCTCTTGGCATGCTAGCGGTAATTGTTCCGCGCCCAAGTGTACGGCAATGGCATCTGTCGATTCTCGTGTGGGTTGTTCTGCTACCCAACGCCCTAACCAGCCCGAGTTGGCTCGTTCTTTTTTGGTTTGGCAAGTATGCCAAATGTCCATCGATTCGAAGTGTGAGCGGTTTGCAGATTCGTAGCCAACACCTTGGACAATACTCCAGCGTTGAGCATTCAACAAGTTTTCGATGGAACGCATCGAAGGATGCAATCCGAGATCTTGATTGAGTTTCAGCACATCGGAAGTTGGAATTCCAAGTTCAGGTCTCGCTTTACGATAGATTTCGTCGCGATAGGGAACGACAGTATTGAGTCCATCGTTTCCTCCTGAGAGTTGGATGACTACCAAGATGCGATCGTCGTGGCCCCCTGCCCTCCCCTGCCCTTCCCCTGTATCGTCTTGGGCGAGCATCGCGGAAGCGGTTTGCAACCAACCCGAAGGGGTAGTTGATCCAATGGCCAAGCCTAATGTTGACCCTAAGGTCGATTTGGTAAAGCTTCTGCGTCGCATGGTCTATTGCCTGTTTCAGGATTGGGATTTGGATAAGTTCTCGCGGTGTGCGATTGCGTTTAGCGACTTTGTTCGTTGTGCTTCGTTACGATAGATGTAACTTGGGATTCTGAGAAAGTCTTACGAGCATTTCCTTCCAGCCAGCGGTTTCATTGATTGAGTTTTCCCAACTGGATCGTTCTGTATCGCTCAGTGGGACAGCCAGTAGAGATTCTTCCAGAGCTCTACCCCAGGCTTGCGTCGTCGTGATACCTTGTTGCTTAACCCATTGATTCAAATCTTTTCCGGCAAACCGTGTCTTTGCATCTTGTAGCAGATCAACGAGCAGGTTCGATCGCCCGATGAGGGTTGATGAATTGATCCAGGCTCGTCCTCCGTCCCAACCTTTTACGTTCGGAGGATGAAAGAGAGATTGTCCGATGACACCAAGACCTTGTGTAAGTCGATCGAGATTGGTTGTCATCTCGAGGGATCTGATGAATTCAACGGCTAGTTCCACCGGCGAACGGACTTTGCGTCCTGCGCTCCAACCGCTGAGCATCAGTCGGCTTGCTAAAATACGTCGCACAACTGGTTGAATTTGATGGTTGGAATCTTTCCATAGTTTTGCGAGTGGTTCGAGAAGCTCTGCGGAAGGTTCTGGCTCATCACAGACAAAAAAGCGAAAGAGTTTGCGTGTTATAAATGTTGGCAATGCTCGATGTGCGAGTACTTGCTCAATCGCTTCTTCGCCTGACTGTATTCCTTGGTTCCCAAAAAGGTATTTCTGTCCTTCGTCGTGTTGATAGCTGTTAAATCGAAACGCTTTGCGACGTACTTCCCAGCCGGTGAAGCACCTCGCAAGTTCTTGCACGTCTTTTTCTGAGTAGTTGCCTTCTCCTAGGCAGAAGAGTTCCATCAATTCACGAGCGTAGTTTTCGTTGGGATGTGCTTTGCGATTTGAGGCGGAGTCGAGATAAAGCAGCATTGCAGGATCTTTGGAAACATCGTGAACGAGTTTACGAAAATCTCCGATTGCATGTTTGCGAAGAACGATATTTTGTTGTGCCATCAAGTCGGTATCGATGACTTTATCTGCGCCGGTCGCGAAGTGACCATGCCAGAACAGGGTCATTTTTTCGACTAATGGGCTTGGTGTATTGATCATTCGATGGACCCACCAAGCGGCGAGACGCTGGATGTTCCCTCCGGCACGGACCGCCGCGAGAAGTTGCGTGGAGTCTTCTTCGAATCGGTCTTGATCGCGTTTTGCGGGGCCTTCTCCGAAGAGCAAATCGATCGTCGCGGAATACGGTTGGGTGGCAAGTTGTGCGACAAGCGTTGGAGATGCTCCAAATCCTCCGCGACGCATGAGCAATCGCACTCGTTGCGAGTTCCAGGGTTCCTCATTCGTTGGCGTCCAAGGTTCCCAGGCCCATTGTGGATCGATATCCGACAGTTGGCGTTTCGTTAACGAGTATGACTGTAGCATGACTGAAGGGTCCTGGAATTACGCGAACAGGTCCATGTGGGCTTGGCCTTTACCATCTTCGGTGATGTAGAAGGGTCTGCGTTCGACGTCGAATACTGTTTTTGGGCTGATTCCGATAGCGGTCATCAGGGTCGCGTGCAAGTCAGTGATGGTGATAGGATTTTCGATAGCGATACAAGGTCTCTGGTCTGCCGTTTTTCCGTAGACGAATCCCTTTTTTGTTCCTCCGCCCCACAGCACAACGCTTGAGCCACCCGTGAAATGCCTGTGCAGCCCGTAGTGCTTCATCTCCGTCATGCGGTCGACTTTTTCTGCTTGGTCTGCGGCATTTGAGCCCGGCTGACCTTCCATGATCATGTCCCTGCTGAATTCGCTTGCTAAAACCACCAGAGTGCGGTCGAGCAAACCACGCGCTTCGAGATCCAAGATCAATTGAGCGATTGGCTGATCGATTTCTTTTTTCATTCGGGCTAGGGTTGTGTGTCCATCGGCGTGGGTATCCCAGTGCAAGAAGGGTACATATTCGGTGGTGACTTCGACGTACCGCGCGCCGGCTTCGACGAGTCTTCGGGCCAGCAAGCAACCTCTACCGAAGCGGCCGGTATCGTATTTGTTGTAGGTCTCTTTTGGTTCGAGGCTGATATCAAACGCGTCTTTGTCTTTTGATTCTAGGAGTCGGTATGCACCTTCCATAGAGCGGATGAGTGAATCACGTTGGAAGTCGCTCATTTGGTCGCGAGCTGGATGGCTGTCGGCGAGTTTGCGGTAGAACTTGTACCGATTCTGAAATCGTTCAGGACTCATTCCTTTAGGTGGTCTGACCGAAACGGCAGCTTCTTCGGGGAAGGGTAAGTTCATTGGTCCAAATTCGCTACCGAAGAAGCCTGCGGTAGTGAATGCTTTGAGCTCTTCTTGTTCACCGACACCTTCGAGACGTTGACCGATGTTAATGAACGGAGGGATGACGGGGTTGTTTGGTCCGAGAACTTTTGCGACCCAGGCACCTAGATGTGGACACGCGACGGTTTGGGGAGGTACGTATCCTGTATGCCAATGGTATTGATGGCGGGAGTGAAGGATGCTACCCAGGTCGGGTTGTATGTGGGAACGAATCAGCGTTGCTCGATCCATCACTGAGGCAACTTGTTCGAGCCCTTGGCTAATACGAAGCCCATTTACGGCGGTAGGGATCGACGGAAACGTACTGATCACTTGGGCTACCGGCTTACCGACTTCGAACGGTTCATAGTGTTTGGGGTCGAAGGTATCAGGGGCACCCATTCCGCCGCCCATCCACAGGACGATGATCGCATCTGCTTTGGCCACCGGATGAGTTACTGAATCTTGGGCTGCAAACAGGTGTTTAGGAGCACCCATAGCGAGGGTTGCGGATGCAGCTGTTGCGAGGTGCTTGAGGAACTCTCGACGTACTTCTGCCTTTGGGGCTCCGGGATCGCTTTCAAAAGGAATCTTCATGTGCGTTCCGTGGTGAATGAGGTGGGAATTTGAATCATGGAAATTGAGTTTGCGAACTTGCTCTATTGTACCTGACGAATAGAGGCATGAGGAAGAGAGTTGTGTTTGGGGCTTTTTTCTGTTTGGCTGGAGAACTTCGTTGGGGCCGCGAACCTTTCGTGTTATTCCGTCTCTATTTTTGTAAGAGCAGTTTAACGAACAGGTAGTGGGACAGACGGCAAGTCCGCTTGCTCCGGAAGCATGAGATGTCGGTTCGAATCCGGCCTGCCTGACTTGCGGTTGACTGCAGAGTTGGAATACATGCAACAGGTAAGCATGTGTAGCGGGTGAGATCCCCGTCACCCCGTTGCGGGGTGTTGCTTTGATGCGATGCGCAAACTTCTAACTCATCCTTCGTCAGCCGCATCTAATTCAGC
>JBIJCS010000487.1:0-3856 GCA_044344575.1 Pirellula sp.
GCCTTAGTGGTTAGTGGTTAGTGGTTAGTGGTTAGTGGTTAGTGGTTAGTGGTTAGTGGTTAGTGGTTAGTGGTTAGTGGTTAGTGGTTAGTGGTTAGGCATTAGGCGTTAGGCCTATTGCCTGTTGTCTGTTGCCTTAGTGGTTAGGGGTAGGCTTTAGGCCTATCGCCTAATGCCTATTGCCTTAGGGGTTAGGGGCGCGTCGTTTGCGAAAGGGATCGCTTTGGACGATTGCGTGGATAAGGGCTTGCATGCGAAATTGTTGATTGGTCGTGGATTGAGCGATTTGTTCGACGACGGGACGGTCATAGTATTCTATTCCGCGACCGAGGGCGTATGTCATGAGTTTTTCGATGAGGCACCGCAGAAATTCTTCTTTCTTTTCTGCGATGATGGATTTTAGGTCACCGGGTCCTTGGAAGTGGGTACCATCGGCGAATTCTCCGGAGGGATCGATATCGAAGGGGCCGTCTTTGGTACGGAATCCGCCGATTGGATCGTAGTTTTCCAGGGCGAATCCGATGGGATCCATTTTTGCGTGGCAGTTTGCGCAGGCGGGGTTTGAGCGATGGATTTCCATGCGTTTGCGGAGTGGTGCGTTGGAAGCGTCTTGTTCGGTGGTTGGGAGTTCGGGGACGTTTGGTGGAGGTGGAGGGGGAGGGTTTCCGAGGATTTGTTCGAGGATCCATCTACCGCGTTTGACGGGTGAGGTTCGTGTGGGATTGGAGGTGACGGTCAGGATGGAGGCTTGGGTGAGCAGACCGCCGCGGTCATTGTTTTGGAGTGAGACGCGTTGGAAGGAGTCACCTTGGATGGGATTGCCGCCGGGAGTGGAGGTTGGGTGTCCGATGCGATTTCCGGCGGTGTCTGCGATACCGTAGTGTTTCGCGAGTGTTTCATCGAGGAAGGTGAAATCGGCGTTGATCAGTTCTAGGGCGCTGCGGTTTTCGCGCAGGATGGATTCGAAGAAGAGTTCGGTTTCACGCATCATGGATGCTTTGAGTTTTGGGTTGAAGTTGGGGAAGAGTTTTGGGTCGGGAGAGAAGGCATCGAGGCGTTGGATTTGGAGCCATTGGGAAGCGAAATTTTTCACGAGGGCGTTGGAGCGTGGGTCGGCGAGCATGCGATCGACTTGCGCGGCTGGGTTTTGTGTCAGTGAGCCGTTTTGTGCGGCTTCGAGGAGAGGATCGTCGGGCATGGAGCTCCAGAGGAAGTAAGACAAACGGGATGCGAGGGCGAAGGGGTCGACATCTCGGGGCTGCGGCGCATTGGGTTGTTCATCGGGTTCGACTCGAAAAAGAAATTTTGGGGAGCACAGGACGGCTTGCATGGTCACTTGCATTGCGGTTTCCCATTTTTCGCCGTCGGCCAATCGTTGATCGGTCCAGAGGGCGGTGCGTTCGAGTTCTTCGTTGGAGACCGGGCGGCGGTATGCGCGGCGGAGGAAGCGTGCGAGGGCTTCGCGTGTTTGTTGTTGTGGGGATTGGTTGGGAGAGACGGCAAGTAGTTTGCGGTGGCTTTCGGGGCGGGTATCCAGGGGGCCATCGAGAGCAAGGAATTCGACGTAGAGTTTGGCGGATTGCCCTTCGGGAGGTTTTCGTTGACCGACAAAGACGCGATCGCGATTGGGTGAGGGAGGAATATTGACTTCGACGATTTGGGCATCGGCGGGAGACTTGGCGGTGATTTCTACTGTTTTAAGGATCCGTGCGGGGCGTGGGATATTTCCGCTGATGGCATCGAGTTCTTGGTCGGTCGATGGGTTTGGCAGATCTTTGCCGTGGAGGATGATTACGGCTTGGGTGTTTCCGGAGTTATTACCGGCGTTGTCGTGGGAGGAGCCGTAGAGTTTGGTACGGAAGGTATATTCGCCGGAGGGATCCCATTGGTATTGGGTGTGTAGGGGTCCGAGTTCGATGGGTTCTTTGCCGGCGGTATCGAGGCGTCGGAAGTTATTCTCGATGAGTTTCGTAGCGACATCTGCGGAGGCGGGTTCGGTGTAGAGGCTGTTGAGATGTCGTTTGGGGATGGCGGGGGGATCGGGTGTGATCGCTCGTTGTAGGATGCTTTCGGCAGCATCGAGGTAGCGTTCCATGAGGACGGGTGGAAGGGAGAGAACATCACCGATATTGTCGAATCCGTATCCGATATCATCGGAGGGGAAGTCTGCGGTGGGATCGAAATCGATTCCGATCAGATCGCGGATGGTATTTTTGTATTCGACGCGGTTTAGGCGTCGCATGGTAACGCGGCCGGGGTCTGGTTGTGCGTTTTTATCGGCGTGATCGAAGATAGCTTGTACGAGTTCGATAAATTTTTCGGAGTCGGAAGTGGATGGTTTGGGTTCATCGTTTGGGGGCATGGATCCCGATTGGATTTGTTTTAGGGCATTCATCCAGATTTTGCGATCTCGGATGAGTGCATCGGAGTCTTTGAATCGGGTGAGGTTCAGTTCGGCTTGGGGATCGTCTTCGGAGTGGCATTTTGCGCAGTATTTATCGACGAAGGGTTTTCCGAGTTTTTGGTAGTCTGGTCGTTCAATCTTTTTGGGTGGGTCTTCGGCGAGGGAGTTAGCTGAGAGGAGTATGAGGAGGGGAGCGAGCAGAGCGAGTGGGGGCATCGAGTGAAGACGCATGAGGGTTTGATGTTGGGTGGGGGTAATGGTTGACGGTTTGGGAAGTTGATTGCGACAGGTAGTGTGCTTAGGGTATTTTACAGGAGTACGGTACGCTAGTGCGGGAGAAAATTGCGTGGCAAATGAAGAGAAATTCGAGAAGTACGCCGAGTTGTTGGATGCGGCGCGTGGTGGGAACGCTGCTGCGAGGGAGCAGATTGCTGCATGGATGTTAGGGACGGCGGAGCGTTACACTGCCAGAGCGTTGGGGCAGGGGATGGATGCATTGACGCGATCTAGTTTGCTTTCGCAGGTGATCGTGAAGTTGGTACGTGGGCAGGCCATCGAGCGTGCCCCGGATCTTTACTACTTGATTGCAGCGATAACGAAGGCGACTCGTGAGTTGTTGGTCGATCATTACCGCAGGGTGGATCGACGTCGTGAAATTGAGCGTGGGATGCCTCGTGATTTGCCTTGGTTTCAGGAAGTGATGCGAGACCAGGGGATTGATCAGCGAGAATTGGATGAGGCTTTGGAGGAGTTAGCGGAGATACATCCGAGGAAGGCGGCGGTGGTACATTTGCGATTTTTTTGTGAGATGAGCGCGGTGGAGGTTGCTGGTTCGCTTGGTGTATCGAAATCGACGGTGGAGTCGGATTTGCGTCTTGCGAGAGCTTGGTTGTATCAGCGGATGGGTGGAGTTGGAGTTGTGGGAGAGGTTCGATGAGTGATTCGGTACGTTTGGATGAGTTGTGTCAGGAGGGTTCAGGGGGAGAGGAGCCGATTGATTTGGGGGATCCATTGGTATTGTCGATGTTGCGGGGGCTTTCGCGCGAAGATGCCAGCGATACGGTTCGGGCACAGGCGGCGATACGGGCAGTGGTCAGGCAGGCTGAAGCGAGTGCTTTTTTGCCGGTTCGGGATGGGGAATTGCATCGGGTTGGGATACAAGCTGAGCGTGGTTTGGGGGCGTTTCCGATTCAGCTTGGGGGATATTTGTTGCAACGGGAGATTGGGCGAGGTGGGTTTAGTCAGGTGTTTGAGGGGACGCGTCCTGGGGAGTCGAGAAGTTTTGCGATCAAGGTGTTTCATCATCGTTGGCTGGATGCCTTGGAAAGGCTAGAGATTGAGCGGTTGATTCTTCAGCGTTTGGATCATCCCAATTTGGTATCGGCGATTGATTCGGGTCAGGCTGCGGATGGGACGACGTATTTGGTGATGCCGATGATTCATGGGGACAGG
>JBIJCS010000488.1:0-3846 GCA_044344575.1 Pirellula sp.
CCGTCATCCAATCGTAGCCACCGCTGCCAAGCGGTGGACGTTGCGAGGAAAATCTCCACCGTCTGGCGAACGGTGGCTACGGAAGGGGGTGGCTACGGGAGGGGTGGACGTTGCGAGGAAAATCTCCACCGTCTGGCGAGCGGTGGCTACGGGCGAGCGGTGGCTACGGGCGAGCGGTGGCTACGTAATGAGTAGCTTTGCGCTGGCGATGAACATGACGATTGCCAGGAGGGTTCGCGCTGAGCGAACGGGTAAGCGGAAGCTACCGAGGGTGGCACCGATACTACCTCCTAAGATGGCTGCGAGAGCTAGAGGGAGCAAATGGTTGGGGACTTGAGTGTTGCTGGTCATGGCACCTGCAAATCCTGCGAGTGAGTTCAATAGGATGAACACGGCCGAGACTGCTGAAGCAGTTTTGGTTGTTGCCCATCGCATCCAGAGCAGTAGAGGGGTCAAGTAGATCCCGCCACCGGTGCCGGTCAAGCCGCTGAGCAGTCCAATACCAGCACCAGTTGTAAGGGAGGCGGGAATCGAGGGATGTTGTATTTGTTCGTTTTCCGGGAGTGGTTTCAGAAGCCACAGTGCAGAGGCACCTAGAACGGCACCGAGGAGAATCGAGAACAGATCGAGAGGTAAGCGAACGGCACCGCCTACAAAGGCCAATGGTGTGGCGAGGAGAGCGAATGGCCAGAAGAGTTTCCAGGAGAAGTGTCCACCGCGGTAGAATTGCACGGAAGCGATCGAAGCGACGAGGATATTCAGAAGCAGGGCGAGTGGCTTGATTTCGTTTGGAGTGAGTCCTACTAGTGTCATCACGGCGATGTAGCCGGAAGCACCGGCATGGCCTACAGAGGAGTAGAGCCAAGCGACAGTAGCAATTGCGAGAACGAGCAGGGTGTCATTCACAGTTCTCGCCGTTCGTTACGACGATTGCAAACGTGGGAGCAGAACGCGTTCTACCCATTTGGTATCGACGGTGCCTTCGACGAACTCTTTTTGAGCGAGGACCGTTTTATGAAACGCAGCGGTTGTTTTGATACCAGTGATTCGCAGTTCGCTCAGAGCGCGTTGCATCGTTTCGATGGCTTCTTCGCGAGTGGGGCGATGGACGATGAGTTTGGCGATCATTGAATCGTAGTGAGGTGGAACGCTGTAGCCGGCATGTGCGTGGGAATCGACTCGGACGCCGAATCCACCTGGGGTGTACATCGTTAGAATTTTACCTGGGCAGGGTTGGAAATTGCGATCGGGGTCTTCTGCATTGATCCGGCACTCGATGGCTGCGCCGCGGGGTTGGATATCTTTTTGGGTGAACGGTAGTTTTTGTCCTGCTGCGACGAGGATTTGGGTTTTGATCAAGTCGATTCCGGAGATCATTTCGCTTACCGGATGTTCGACTTGGATCCGCGCATTGACTTCGATGAAGTAGAAATTGTCTTGTTGATCAACGATAAATTCGACGGTTGCAGCGTTGTAGTAGTTGGCTTGTTTGACCATTCGAACGGCTGCATCGCACATGGCTTTGCGGGTCGATTCGGGGAGTCGGGGAGACGGGCTTTCTTCGATCAGTTTTTGGTGGCGTCGTTGCACGGAGCAATCGCGTTCGTGCAGGTGAACAACATTTCCATGTTGATCCGCGATGATTTGGACTTCGACGTGTCGGGGTCGATCGATGTATTTTTCGAGGTAGACTCCGGGGTTACCGAATGCTGCCTTGGCTTCTGTTTGCGCTTGGGACACTGCGGCCTGCAAGGAGGCTTCGTCGGCCGCGACGCGCATTCCTTTTCCGCCGCCGCCGGCGGTGGCTTTGATGAGGACGGGGAATCCGATTTTCCGGGCTGCGTTTATGGCGTCTTCTTCGCTTTCGATCAGTCCGTCGCTGCCTGGGACAACGGGTACACCGGCGGCGATTGCCATTTCTCGGGCGGTATTTTTATCGCCGAGTTTTTCCATAGCGTCGGGAGATGGGCCGATGAATTCGAAGTTGCAGCTACGGCAGACTTCGTTGAAGTGTGCATTTTCGGCGAGGAATCCGTATCCGGGGTGGATCGCGTCGGCTTTACCTAGTTCGGCGGCGGCGATAACGCGATCGATGCGAAGGTAGCTATCCATGGATTTCGCGGAGCCGACGCAGAACGCTTGGTCTGCAAGTTCGAGGTATTGGGACCCTCGATCGGCTTCGCTGAAGATAGCAACGGTTTCGATACCGAGTTCTTTACAGGCTCGGATGACGCGCAGGGCGATCTCGCCACGGTTTGCGATCAGGACACGGCTAAACATAGAGAGAGATTAACCTCGGGTATCGATTTTGAAGAGTGGCTTGCCCACGTCGACGGCTTCTTCGTTGCGCGCGAGGACTTGGACAACTTTGCCCCGCATTTCGGCGGGGATTTCATTGAAGACTTTCATGGCTTCGATGATGCAAACAACGGTATCGTTTTGGATGTTCGAGCCGACTTCGACGAAGTCTTTGGCGGTGGGGTTCGGTTTTGTGTAGAACGTACCGACCATTGGGGAGCGGATGATGGTGATGTGTGGTCCATCGGCATCAGCCGCAGGCGCGGCAGCAACCGGTGCGGTTGCTTGGGCGACAGGAGCGGGGCCTGGAGCGGGAGCAGCGAATGGTGCAACCATCGGAGCTTGGACCACTGTGGAGCCATGCCCGGCTCCACAGAGTCGAATGCGTTGCCCTTCATGGCGGAGGTCGATTTCCCCCAAGTTATGTTCTTTCATCAGTTCGATTAAACGGCTGATGCGTTCGATATTAAAGACGTCGTCCGCCTTGGATGTGCTTTCCGGGGCTGCTCGATCCGGTTTTTTGTTGGATTCCGCCATTGCGGGACCTTTCGGACAAGAAAAAATAGAGGTCGAAACGCTATCGTGAGACGGTGTTTTATACACAGAATTGGGGAATTCGCCAAGAAGCGGTGCAGAGAGCTCCTCGGGAGGTATTTAGGTGGATCACGTCAGCGGAGGATGGTGGGGGACGGCGGCTCTGTGCGCAGTTCAGGTTTCCATGGTTTTATGGGTGATCGGTTTTGCACTGGGGATCTGGTGGTCTGATCGTGCGAACCGTTTGACGGTGGCTTTATGGATTGCCGGATTGGGCTTTCTCGTGCTGCATATTCTTTTATCGATGGGGGTGTTCCATGGTTGGAGTCACGCGCAGGCAGTTCAAGCAACCGCGCGGCGGACCGAAGAGTGGTTTGGGTTTCGTTTTGGTGGTGGGATTTACGCGAATTATCTTTTTGTCGCTGTATGGTTGCTTGATACGTTGCTGCGAACGACAGGGTACTGGGCTGCTGGAAAGAATTGTGATCCCTGGGAAGATGCGGCTCTTAAACACCGTCTCGCTTGGGCGATCGACGGGTTCATGATTTTTATGATTGTTCAAGCGACAGTGGTGTTTGCCTTAGGACCTACGCGTTGGATCGGCTTGCTGTGCGGCTTGGGACTATCGCTACTTGGTATCTATCGTCGGATGTTTCGCTGAAGTGACCTGGCATCAGTTCGCAGCGTTGGCGTAGGTTACGTGCAGCGTCCTCGGGAGTGACGGTATTGATGAAGCAGTCGGAGCTCCATTCGAAGCCTGCGACTTTGCACAGACGCGGGATGATTTTGAGCCGCCAGTGAAAAATCGAATTCGAGGAGAGATCGAAAGGCGAGGTTTGTAGGATGGTGTTGTAGGAGGCTTGTGGATGCTCCGTCTCGAAAGCTTTTAGGACTCGCATGGCGATACGAGCGAGGTCTTCGAGGTTTTCGTTTGTGCTCGTTTCGAATTGGCTCTGGTGACGTTTTGGAACAATTGAGACGCTGTAGGGTAATCGAGAAGCGAAGGGGCACAGG
>JBIJCS010000071.1:0-13234 GCA_044344575.1 Pirellula sp.
GGTTCCCCAGCAGGTTCCCCAGCATGTGACCCCTCATGGTAGACGGTTGCTTGAAGCGGTCGGAGGGGAAAAATCGCGAGCCGAGTTGATGCAAACTCTCCATATCAGGGATCGAGTTCACTTTGCCGTCAGTTACCTCCACCCCACGCTGGAGCTGGGAGCCTTGGAAATGACGCAGCCAGACAAGCCGCGAAGTGTAAACCAGCGCTATTGCCTGACTCCTTTGGGCAAAACCATCCGAGCCCGATCGATCGGTGGCGATTCATGAAATCCGTAGCATTCAATCTTGCAAACCTAAAACCCAACTTGGAATGGGCATCTCTCCCACTGTTCGATCGCACGAGGTGGACGCGGGTGCGGTTTCGGGATGTGGTGGAGCAGATTAAGAGTAAGCGTGCCCAACGTCGAGTCGGGGGGACGCGTGGCACACTTGATGAGCATTGTTCGTAGTGCCAAACGCCATCGCCTTGATCGTTGGAAATATTTGAAAGACGTTCCAGATCGGGTGTTGGCTGGCGAGACGGACTATTCGAGTATGATGCCCGACGTCTGGAAGCAAAAGCATCCAGAGGCGAACATTCCAACTCAGATCAAGTGAACAGGGGACGATTTACGAAATCAAATACGATGGGCATCTGGTTGTTTTAAACGATGGTTCTCGATGGGAAGTAGTCGGCCCTTGACCACATGGATCGCATCGGTTGGATCCGTCCAAATGGCTCTGCCGCAAGGATAAACTGCCGCTCGCCAAACTCATCAGCCAGCCCTTCCCCTTGAACATCGATCCAAACTATCCGCACACAGTGGGGATGTTCGTGGCGCATCGGATGATTTAGATTTTGCGAAAAGATAGGACTTTCCGTATTTTCCAAGCCGCCTCTGCCGCAAAGAGCACCAGTATCTATTTCTCAAAAAATGCGAACGAGTGACCAGAGGTGTCACACGCTAGTACGATACTGGACAATTGGCTTACGCCTGATTTCCCCACCAACCGGTGGAAATCGGATGGTAAATGTCCACATCCCTTAGATTTACGGCATCTGCAATGCTGTCAATTCGCTGTAGTGTTTGATAAACTTACGCCCCACGTCGAATTCCAATCGATTAGGGGATGCGAAGGTGGACATGACATTCCTGAGGCCGTGATTCGTCGAAGGTATCAACGTGGTATAGATAATTTATTCAAGCTCTATCTTCCACTGGTTGCTGATGCCTATATCTACGATGGATCACAACTTCCACCGGAGCTAGCTTGGGAATCCATCGCCGGGATTGAGCGTGAGATCAGTGGCCGAATCTGGAACGCAATCCAACAGAATCGCAAGGAAAAATCATGATAAGCAAAGCAAACAACGACCCATTAGCGGCTAAAGCCAACGCTGCCTTTGAAGAGGTGGCGCATGATGTCATTGCTAGAGCGCGAACCGCCAAGACGGAAATTGTCGTCTGGCGTAACGGGCAAGTTGCCAAACTTTCGCCTGACCAGGCTGAACGCGAGTTGGCAGAGCGGGCAACAAGCACCAGAACGGAATCAGCGGGTTAGAAAATGGCCAAGTCGCCTGAAGAATTAGCTCACATCGAATGGCTTGGATACGTCCAGCATCCCCCTGTGGTGTGCGCGTACACACAACTTGCTAGCCAATTATGTCCAACGATGCCAAAGTAAATCTTCGCCAAGTTCTCATGGAAACATGGGCACAGTTTTCCGATGAGCTAACAACCACGCCTTTACCGCATTTCTCCGAATCGGTCTTTCGCTTCTTGTTCGTTCGAACACTCCTGAGGCGGTACCCAACGGTTCGGTGTCAGACCGAGTGGAATCGAATCGACCTTATGTTTATTGACTCGCAAGGCCCTTCCGTGATCGAGTTCAAATTCTATGTCCACAACCGTCATCGAGATCTCCAAGGAGTCCAAAGAAATTGGAAGGGGGGCGCGGGAAAAAAGAATTTCGGCGAGTTTTGTAAGTGCATAAAAAAGCTTGCGGCTCTGGACAACAAGGCCTGGGGAAGGGACAGCGGAAAAGCCATCAGGAATCGGTATCTGATTTTGGCGTACACCAATACGCCCGAGCTTCAAGGTGAAAAGTCTTATCGACACTGGTACGATCGGCTCGAGCTACCGGAGCCCATCAAATCACAAGCAATCGTCAAAAGACTCGTCCGACTAAAGGACACCGTTTGTCCTGCGACGAAACATAAGATGCGGTGTTCCTTGTTTGGTATCCAGCCAAAATAAGTACTGGCTTTGGAGACGCCGGGCAGACGCATTCATCAAACGCAATCCACCCTACGCTCCATGCTTGGCCCCTCCCGGGTCGATTGTCGTACCGGAGGTTAGGGTAGTTCGAAGATCTGGCCATCGTTTCGTCCGGCCATGGCTCGATATACTTGCATGTCGACGTTTGTCCCAATGGTGTGAGTCGAACCATCCATAAGCAAGAACAAGCAACCGCCCGAATGGGGACTCCAAAATCCACCCGGGCTACCCGTCGGAGCATTCGGCCCTCCGCTTCTCACATGAACCGTCGCCATCGTGATTGCTGGTCGTACCGTTTGGCCAACAGTCTGTCCACGACTCTGCGCGATCCTCTCGGAGAAGACGGTCTGAGCATTGGGGATCACGCCAGCCCAACCATTGGGGGCAAACATGCTCGCACGCTCGCCTAGCCCGATGGTATTGGAAGTTCCATCCGTGATGCTCGAGTGTTTGATAGGTTGGTTGCGATGAAACATCCCATTGAAAGGTGTCTCTTCGTACATGGCAGTGTACCTAGGTGCATCGGCGGGATTTCCACCACCTAGACAACCAATGTAGCTCAATGGTGCAAGATCTCGAATTCCCAGGGAGTTTGGCCATGGGGCAACTAACTCATTCCAAGCATCGGACGGGCATTGGTAAGTTGGGACTTTGGTGCTCCGCGCGGTTTGGTTCACTGGGGATGTGATTGGAAGTTTAAAATCGATCGAGCCATGCAGTGCGTTGAATTCCATGTTGGGCAAGATCATGGCAAAGACACTCCAGCCCGTTCCAGCTTCGGGAATGGGATCATTGCCCTGACCGGACCAAGTCCCAGTAACGCGTGAGATGAAGCCAGGTGGAAACGTTCGATGGGCACTCTCGTAGTTTTGCAGTGCAAGCCCCATTTGCTTGAGGTTGTTCGTGCATTGGATACGACGGGCCGCCTCACGGGCCGCTTGGACCGCTGGTAACAAGAGTCCCACAAGAATACCGATGATCGCGATGACGACCAACAGTTCTACCAGGGTAAAGCCCCGGGTGTTTTTGTAATGGAGTTGATTTTTGTAATGGAGGTGGAAGTACAAACGAGCCAGCATAACAAGGGTTCCTCAGTCGGCGAAAACAGGTTTACGAAACGGAAACAGTTTGGCTGGCTAAGGCTGGCTTTTTTGGAAAACCAACAATTGGCTTGCTTGACACCTTCTATTCTTACTGAGACTCAATCTCATTACAATACCCTGCTAGCAGTTTTCGCAAATTTTATTGCGAAAATCCTTAACCCCCCAAGCGAAATGCGATTGGCCACAACGCAGGTGAGCGAGTCGTAGAAAACTCGGGACAAATAGCAGTGGGGTTTGTCGTGCGATTTCCAGTTCCGACGAACCATGTTTTCTGATTTGTACAAACTAGGTTTCTGATGGGTTTGGGCAACGACCTCCGACCCGAATCAATGCCGCAGGAACAGGTGTAGTACACTGATTAAAATAGTGTATCCGCACCCCATGCCAGAGCAGTTGCAAAGCGAACTACCAACCTGCACCTCTTTTTGCAATATCTAGAAAATGGATGCCGTAACGTGTTGCGTCTACCCAACGAAACGCCGTACCATGTCCCCAATATAGTCTCCCTACAGACGTAGCCCCATTTTTGATTTTTGTCGAAGGCAACCCTAGCTGACCGCAACTTTGAGGAATCACGCAACGATGGCTTTTCTCTGCAGAGTTCTCGCGGTTGCTTGCACGTGGTGCACCGTATCCCCTTTTCTGACATCGGCATCCGGACAAAACACCCCACCCACAAAGACAGCCAGCCCGGGAAACGACTCTGCGGCGATTGAGAATGCATCGACTTCCAAGCTTGAGGAACTCAAACGTACAGGCCTCCATCGTTCGCAGTATCGAGCCTCTCCTGATGCACAAGCAACACTCGACCGACCGCCAGAAACGCCAACCGAGCCTCGCATTGAAGAATTCAAGCTCACGATAGAGCCGATCCTAAAAAAAGCTTGCGCCGATTGCCACGGCTCAGACGATCCACAAGGAAACATCCGGATCGATACTCTGGATCCAAATCTGCACACCGGAGGCGACTTGGATTGGTGGAACGAGATCTTTGCCGTCATCAGCAAAGGTGAAATGCCTCCCTCCGATAGCATGCAACTCTCCGATGACGAGAAAACAAAAATAGTCGATTGGCTTTCGCACGAATTGCAATCCGCTTCGCTCGCAAAACGCAATTCGACGTCTCACACTTCGTTTCGTCGCCTGACCCGCTACGAATACAACCATGCTCTCCAAGACTTATTAGGACTCCCCTGGGACTTCGCAAAAGACCTTCCCCCAGAAGCAAACTCAGAAGACGGTTTTCAAAACAGTTCCGAAACCTTGCATATGTCGGTGACACAGTTTGAGACCTTCTACCGATCCGCTCATGCAGCTTTAACGCGAGCGATTCATGTAGGGCAAAAACCAGAGTCACTTTACTGGGGAATCTCGATGTCGGACGTCTCCAAATTGGAGTGGCCGAAACAAGAAGCGGAAAAGAATAAACTCAAACAGAAGTTCGAAGGCGATCCTGAGAAGTTAGAGCAGGAACTCAAGGAACTGGAAAAGAGATATCAACAATCGCATGCTCGAAGCTACTTCCGAAATCGCCTCAATGGTCGCACAGCAATCGCGAACTGGGATTACGGCGACGCAAAATACGCTAACGCGCCACATAAGTCCATGCCCAAGCCCCCCGAGGAATTCAGCCACTCCGCGATCCTACCAGCCGGTCAATCGATCACCATCGAGTTGGGGGACCAACTCCCCGATCACGGGCCACTCCGCGTACGTGTATTAGCCTCACGCGTCGATGCAAACAAAGTGAATTCCCCAAGCTTGCGACTTTATTTTGGCTGGCAAGCCAGCAACGAAGGACGTGCACTGCTACCTGTGAGCAAGCAGGATCTTGAAATCGACGCAACGAATGATACTCCGAAGTACTACGAATGGGAAATTGAGCTTGGCGAAATCTATCCACGCAATTCCGTTCGGGGTGATTCCCCGATGGGTGCCACGCCAAGCCCATCGGAGTACATTCGCCTAGCGAATAGCTCCGCAACACCCAACGATATTCAGATCGACTACGTCGAAGTCCAATCGTTAGCCTTCGATCAATGGCCGCCTCAATCTCACCTGAATATCTTTCCAACTCGATTCGAGAATGAACCCGAATTGGATTACGCAACCCGAGTCATTTCCAGGTTCATGACCAGAGCTTGGCGTCGCCCAATTTCCGAACAGGAAATCTCCAAAAAGCTCCAACGGTATTCTGAGATTCGACCGGAATGCGAAAACATGGAATCCGCTGTGCTTGAAGTTCTCGCCTCCGTCATCGCTTCGCCTCATTTTCTCTATGTCGCCCCTGATACCACTTCTTCAAGCCGCACCGCGGGCACCCTTACGAGCGATAGCCAATCGGATAAGACTTCCGTAGCCGAAACCAAGACTGAACGAGATCGTATCGAACGGATCCCAACCAACGAGCTTGCAACGCGTTTAGCGTTGTTCCTTTGGAGCGGCATCCCAGACGAAGAGTTGATGCAAGCGGCCCAAGATGGATCGTTGAGCAACCCAGAGATTCTCAAGGCACAAGTTGCCCGCATGCTTGCGGACCCCAAATCTGAACGGTTTGCGGAGCATTTTGTGACACAATGGCTGAACATCGAACTCCTTGACTTCCTCAATATCCAGCAGAACGTCCCCGGCTTTGATCCTTTGTTGAAAGAGGCCATGCGGCAAGAGCCAATCGCGTTGTTTCGGGAGGTTTTGCGATCCAATGCCAGCGTGCTAGACTTTCTACACAGCGACTACACTGTTGCAAATGAACGCTTAGCACGGCACTATGGAATCGAGGGTGTCTACGGCAACCACTTTCGACGCATCCCATTGAACCCCAATGATGTTCGACGCGGCGGGTTATTAACCCAAGCCGGATTGTTGATGATGAATTCGGATTATCCCGACTCGCATCCTCTCAAGCGCGGCAAATGGGTCTTAGTCAGTTTGCTGAACGATCCGCCGCCACCTCCACCACCTGCAGTTCCTCAGATTGATTTAGCGAATCCTGAAATCGCAAAAATGACGCTCAAAGAACGAATCGAAGATCATCGCAACCACCCAGCTTGCATGGCTTGTCACATGAAAATCGACCCGTGGGGAATAGCATTTGAAAACTACGATGCCGTCGGCCGCTGGAGAGATCAAGTCAATGGCAAGCCCATCGACGCATCAAGTAAGCTTTACAATGACCAATGGTTAGACGGAATTGTAGGATTAAAATCATTCTTGCTGGAGAACCGACAAGATCAGTTTGTTCGCGCCATGGTGCACAAACTATCCACGTACGCCCTTGGCCGCCCTCTCAAATTTTCAGACCGAGCAGACGTAGAAGGGATCACCGCCCAAGTACGACTGCAGGGTGACGGACTGCAAACCTTGGTTACGGAAATAGTGTGTAGTGAATTGTTCCGGTGCCGATAAAACAACAGTATTGGACAGCGAATAAAAGCTTTCAAGGAAAACGTTATGCCGATAGACATGAGCCGCATTGACCGACGCCGATTCCTTCGAGGAACGGGAATCGCACTGGCAATTCCGATGATGGGGTCGCTTCATCAAATCGCTCGTGGCAGTGAGCATACGAATCCCCGCAGACTCGGATGCTTCTATTTTCCCGATGGCGTTCCGATGCCTTTGCCAAACGATCCGGCCTATCAAGAATGGTCTTGGTTCCCTCATGGAAAAGGGACCGAATTCACGTTCTCCAAATGCATGGAAACCCTCGAACCGCTACGCAGCGAATTGACAGTGCTCTCAGGCTTCTCCCATATTGCTTCGAGAAATGTCCACGGGCATAACAACGCGGATCAATTTCTCACTGCGGCAGCAACCGGTGATGGAGATCGTGATTACGCGAACACCATTTCATTAGACCAAGTTTACGCGCACCACATCGGTGATCAAACAAGGTTTTCCTCTCTCGTGATGTCGACGGACGGTGGAACGGGAACAGCCCGAGGAACCCATACCATTTCCTTTGACAAAAATGGGCGACCCATTCCAGCAGAACACAGACCCAAGCAAATCTTCGACATGCTGTTTGTGAAGACAGACGCACGTTCAGCGAAACGCTTGGCCATGAACCGCAGTGCTTTGGACGAAGTTCTCATCGACGCTGCCGATCTCAAGCACTCCCTATCCAAAGAAGATAGAAAACATCTCGACGAGTACATGGAGTCTGTTCGCCAAGCGGAGCTCAAGGTCGAAAAAGCGAAAAAGTGGCTTGATGCTCCCTTGCCGAATGTAGAACGTGAACCTCTGAACCTCGAGTTGACAACCGATGAGCCACGTGAGTACTTGCAAACGATGTTCGAGATGATTTTCCTAGCGTTTCGTACTGATTCTACTCGGATCGCAACCTACCAAATCGGGCGGGAAAACGGTATCGGGAGGAGCGACCATTTGTCCAGAGCTGTCGGTTTCAATTTGGCGCATCAACTATCGCACGAGACGAAGAATCCAGACGGTTGGAAGAACTTTGGTATCTATTGTCGCTTTCTGAATGAAGAGTTTGGACGATTTGTTGAAAAGCTACGCAGCACTCCTGAACCCAATGGGACAGGGACTATGCTTGACAATTCTCTTATCTTCTACGGAAGTGCATCAAGTGCATTCCATTTATCTCGCAATTATCCCCTGGTACTGGCGGGAGGAAAAAACATGGGATTCCAGCACGGCAAATACATCAACGCTGCAGGGGATAATTTCCAAGGTGGAGCATGGATGGGCAATCGAGAGCCATGGCAAGACAAAGCCACCCGGGAAGACATCCCGCTCTCGAATCTATTTGTCACCATGCTGCAAAAACTCGGAGTGCAAACGAACTCCTTCGCAGATAGTACCGGAGTCATCGAAGACATCTGATCCCATGGATGCGCGTAGCATTAGGCTTCGTTGAACTTCGGAGTCAAATCTCCGAACACCGTTGTATCCCAATCCATTTCGGTTGGGACCATAAACAAAGCACCAGCTTTCGGCGCTCCGGGACGTCGCTCTGCAGGCATGTGCTCCACCGCCGTCGTGATCACCAGTACCGCCTTACCTGCTCGATTTACCCATTGCGGACAAGTCGCTTGGGGACTCCCCTGTGTTCGCCACTCACCCACAATCACTCCATCATTCAGTCGTACCTGAATCGTACGGCCAAAAGCAGCCTCTTGCGGATTGTATAACGAGATGATGACGCACGTCCCATCGGGAGTGATCGTCATCCCATCCGGTACCCCAACATCTTCCCGCAAATCGACTACAACATGGCCCGAGTCTATTTGTCCGTTCGCAATGTCTAATCGGTAAGCAACCACCTGACGCGTCGGCGAATCGATGTCAAGCAACGTTACTGTTCCATCTTCACGAGGGATCACTACCTTGCCATTGCTGCAGATCTGATCGTTTCGAAGCTGTATCGATCGCCGGTCGGTAGCACGCCACAAATACAATCCGGCCTTCTTCGTTTTGAACTCTAAATCTTTGGTCCCAAAAATCAGATTGCCATTCCAAATAACTCCATCATTGATGATGGTTCCCCCGGGAATTCCTCCATCGACCGTAGCGTCGACCCCCTCGATCAAAGGGGAAAACGAACCATCCGTTGGTCGGAAGATGCCCACGGTTCGCTCACAACCAACCACAAAATTACCGCGGTCAGTCGGAAACGCAAACCCAGGCCGCCCGGGCAATGCAAAGTTCTGGTTTAACCCTGTACGAAAATCGTAAATGTTCAACGAACCCGTCTTCGCCGATGCACCATGTTGAATGGCAACCCACGAAAAACGATTCTCGTCAACCGGATACGGTCCCTCAGGTAAAAACCGAAGGGACTCGTCTTGGGAATCAAACAATTCTACGGCGTTGGAAACGTTCACGCTTGGGCCTTGTCAAATGCAGAATCAAATGCGCGGTTGCTCGGCGAAAAATCAAGCTCCTTCACGAATTTCGCGGCCTCGCGAGCTCCAAACTCGCGCTCCATTCCACTGTCTTCCCACTCAACGCTCAATGGGCCAGCGTAACCGACATCGTTCAGTGCTCGAATGATCTCTTCGAAATTCACTCCACCGCGGCCAGGACTACGGAAATCCCATCCACGACGTGGGTCACCAAAGTTCAAGTGGCTGCACAGAATCCCCGACTTGCCGTTGAGCTTGGTCACGGCATCCTTGATGTGTACGTGGTAGATTCGATCCGGGAACTCGCGGATGAACTCTACCGGATCGACGCCTTGCCACAGCAAGTGGCTTGGGTCGAAATTAAACCCAAACTCCGGACGATGCTTCACCGCTTCCAATGCCATCTTTGCCGAATAGATATCGAAAGCAATCTCCGTCGGGTGAACTTCCAACGCAAAGCGAACCCCACAAGCCTTAAACTCGTCGAGAATTGGATTAAATCGATCCGCAAACAACTTGAACCCATCGTCAATCATCGATTGTGGAACTGGTGGGAACGAATAGTTCAAATGCCAAATGCTTGATCCGGTGAATCCATTGACTACCTTCACGCCGAACTTCTTCGCAGCGTGAGCGGTCTTCTTGAGTTCTTCGATCGCACGCTTGTTGACACCCGCTGGGTCTCCATCACCCCAAACATAGGGTGGCAAAATCGCTTTGTGCCGTCCATCGATCGGATCGCAGACGGCTTGGCCGACCAAGTGCGCGCTGATCGCGTGGCATTGCAATCCGTGTTTATCCAAGAACTCTCGCTTGGCTTTGCAGTACCCATCCTCTGCGATCGCCTTGTCCACCTCAAAGTGGTCTCCCCAGCAGGCCAATTCGATTCCATCGTAGCCAGCTTCCTTCGTAAACGCTGCCATCTTGGACAAAGGAAGATCGGCCCACTGGCCAGTAAAGAGGGTGACAGGTCGTGCCATCGCTACGCGCTCCAAACAAGGAAAGGTGAAGTTGGAAGGAACCGGGAATATCGAAAAGCGGAGTTTTCGAAGTCGCACAAGATACCATCATTCACGCCGTTCTCCAAGGATTCGGTTACAATCTAACGATTGGCAGAGCGGTTTTTTCCAGAACCACCACCCATCCATCATTCCCCCGATTTCCCCACTTGAAAATTTCTCCCTTCTAAACTCCCCCCTCCCAAAACTGTAATCCTGCCGGGCGTGTTCCCCTCGAACCTGCTCCCGATACGAACCCAACAGGTAACGCCGATGAAAAACCATTCCATCGATCATCCCGATCACGCCGATCATTCCGACCACGCCGATCATCCCGACCATTCCTCATCCTCGCTGTATCGCATGGTCCTCTTTGGACTCTTGCTTTTGCTCTGCTTGACTCCATGCACTGCTCATGCAGACGAACAAGACAACCCATTTGCGCACCAAATCCGTCCGTTGCTCGTGAAATATTGCGTGGGATGCCACAACGCTACAGAAGCCGAATCGAACTTGCGACTCGATTCACTCCAACGCATCCTTCATGGTGGTGACGCAGGCTCGGCGCTCGTCCCTGGAAACCTCGAAGCATCCTTGATCTGGCGTCGGATCAGCGGTTTGGATGAACCCAAAATGCCCCCCGAAGACTCCGCACAACCAACGGCCGAAGAACGAGAAATTCTTCGTCGCTGGATCGAACAAGGTGCTCCGGGAAAAGATGCACCCTGGAGCCTACAAGACCAATGGAAACTGCTCCAACAACAAGGGAAAGCTACTACCCAAACCACAACAGCAACGATAAGCAGTCCTTCAAAGAAGACCGCGCCGGCCATCACCGCTGCTGCGGTTCTTCCCGATCAATCCATGCTTGCGGGACGCTACGGTCGCCTTGAACGACTCAACTACGATCCATCAACCGAAGCGTGGGTACCCTCCCAAGTCATCGATCTGATTGGCAAAGTATCTCAAATCCGCCTCGACCACAGTGCCACCCGCGCTGCGGTCGCTTCCGGACTACCTGGCTTCGGTGGCCAAATCCACGTGATGGTTTTGAACAACCCATCGGAAATCTACCGTTTCGAAGCACACCGAGACATGCTGTACTCCGCAGTGCTTCACCCATCGCAGCCATGGGTCGCTACCGCAGGTTACGATCGTGTCATTCGATTATGGAATTACAAAACGGCGGAGCTACTACGCAGCTTCGAAGGCCACAACGGCGCAGTCTACGACCTCGATTTCGATCCTACAGGGCAGATTCTGGCCAGCGCTAGTGCCGATGAGACGATCAAAATCTGGCGGGTCGATTCCGGCGAAAGACTCGATACCTTCGGGCAATGCGAAGCGGAACAGTACGCGGTTCGCATCCTTTCGAAATCACAACCTTCACCGAACGCTGCAAGCGATGCCCACGCCGGTGTCTCGATCATCGCTTGTGGTGCTGATCGGCGAATCCGCCAATGGGAACTTCCATCCCTCACTCAACCTTCCGTCAGCCCCATGCGGCACGCAGTCTTCGCACATGAAGCAACCATCCATCTGATCGCCCTCTCGCCAGACCATCGTTTTGCATGCACAGCAGCCCAAGACAACTCGCTCAAGATATGGGACACACAACGCTGGGACTTGGTCGAAGTATTACCCAAGTCAAACGAACTCCCCACTTCTTTAGCTTGGGTATCCTCCACGCCCGAATCGATTCGCTGGACGACACTTCAAGGTGACATTCGCTCAAGAATTCGCGACAACAATCAGCTCACCACGGAGTCTGACTTACTCATGGCGAACCAATCCCGACCACAAGCTACTATTGCTCCACCAACCCAAATTCCCGTCGAGCCTCTTCCAGCAAACATCGAAGGGGTGCTGATGCCGGATGATCGCGCAAATGGGGGCGATTGGTTCGCATTCAATGCGAAACGAGGAGAGCAATGGAAAATTGAAACCATCGCCGCTCGGGAAAAATCACCTCTCGATAGCCACTTGGAAATAACCGACTCCCAAGGAAACCCGGTTTTGCGAACACGCCTGCAAGCCGTTCGTGAATCATACTTCACATTCCGTGGCAAAGACTCAACCACGATCGACGATTTTCGACTTCACCGCTGGGAAGACATGGAACTCAACGAATTGCTTTACGCGAGCGGAGAAGTCGTGCGGCTCTGGCTCTATCCTCGTGGCCCAGACTCCGGATTCAAAGTCTATCCGGGGAGCGGATCGAGATACACCTATTTTGGCACCTCTCCTGTTGCTCACGCTCTGAATGAACCCGCTTGGATCGTTCGCGAACTACAAGCCGATCAAGCTCCGATATCCAATGGACAACCTGTTTTCAACATCTTCTACAGCAACGACGATGACCCACAGCGCAAAGCAGGAAAAGACTCGATCATCTTCTTTTCAGCCCCTTCGGATGGCACGTATTATGTCCGACTGCGTGATACTCGCGGGTTCTACGGAGAAGCCTACAAATACAAATTGTCGATCACTCCGCCAACCCCTCACTTTGACCTGAAACTCGAAACGCCAGATATCACACTTCGCCCCAATGTTGGGACGGAATTCACGATTGCGACCGAACGTTTCGACGGCCTTGACTCGGAGATCGAAGTCTCCTTAGAAGGACTACCTGAGGGAATCTCCGTCGTGCAGCCATTAACGATTCAACCTGATCAACTGCGAGCGATCGGGCAAATGCGTGCGACCAATGGAACGCTTGCAGATCTTCCGAAAGAATTCGAAGTAACACTCGTCGCAACAAGCAAATCAGAGGGCAAAGAATGGAAAAGCCCATCGACTCCAAAGCTCAAGGTGAAACTCAACGAAAAACCGACGATGCAGTTGAAGGTCGTCGACAGATCGGCGCCCGATGATGCACCACCGTTGACGACACTACGCGTTCGCCCCGGCGAAACCGTTTCTGCGAAACTGGTGATTGAACGTGGTGAACTAGCCGGTGATATCGCCTTCGGTGGCGACGATAGCGGCAGAAACCTCCCACATG
>JBIJCS010000489.1:0-3837 GCA_044344575.1 Pirellula sp.
GCGATTCAGTTAATAACAACTCCGGTTGCTCCATCCCCCAGACGACATCCACGTAATTACGGACCGATCCGTTGTACGAACCATCGTTCGGATTGATCAATCGGTCCGGTGCCCAATACGCCGGTCGATCTCCTATCCCACCAACATTGCGTACCCCAAACGGATAGATGTCATACTCAAAACGTGTCATGGCCGCATCCGTATCCCGGAAATCAACCACATTCACTGCCCACTGAGCAATCGCACGCGCTCGGATCCGATCACGTAGTAACTGATTGTTGACCCCAAGCATCGCTGGGAACTTATAATCCCTCGGGATGATCAATTGTCCCAAGCAGTACAGGTATCGAGCCAACAACTGCCTCGAACCAAAGTACGATCGCGAAGCCGAGCTCCGTTCATTTAAACCCCTTCGGTAATAGCCCGTGACCGCAGACGATTGATAGGTGTTCGTATTCGAATCGAACGAACCCACCTCCCTCTCGTTCGACAAAAACAATTCCGAGGGCTCATCAATCTGACTATCGAGAAACTTCGCTGGTGGAAACGCATCGTCCCGACCGTTTCCAAACGCACGGTTGAGATTCAATCGCAAATTCGAGCTGAACTCAGGTGGAAATAACTCACTGAGACTCTCCATCGTCAGCGGGAACTCATCTGTCGGTTGCGGGCTCGGCAACGTTCGTTTGCGATACCGTTGCTCATGCATCATCCGAATCAATCCCAACAAATTGCCCGCGTCCTTCTCAAGCATATATCCGCCGTTACCATCCGGAATTGTTGCCGCAGCAGCCAACTTCGGATATCGCAACTCGGCACTCATCGTCGTGATGAGCTTGTTGATCTCCGATGAGTTGCTCACCCCTGCTGCTCGCAGTCGATCCCGCAAGACACTCGGTAACGCCTCGACATCTTCGTCGTATCGCCGCAAGATGGGCTCCAAATCACTGATCGTAAACGGCGTATCCCCAAAATTACGACGCCCCGATCCGGACTCATAAGCATCCCCAATCGCTTCGTTCGCGGCGCCAACTCCCACACCCCCCTCAGGAAACACATCTTGAACATCGGGATTTAAGAAGGTCAAGTTCCCGTGCTTGTCAAAAGCAGAAGCTACGGCGGTACGACGCCCCAACGGCGCGCCAGGCATTCGCCCATGTCGGTACACCCCATCCAAAGGGATCTCTCTCTCGCTCAAAGCACTCTGCGGATCATTCAACCGAACCCCAGGCCAACGATCGACCTGAGGATTAAACCCTTGATTCGCATAAGGCTTCGCGCCATAACGCAAATCAAAAATCGAATACGAATTAGGACTGGTCAAAAGAAGCAAACCTGGGTTCGTCGAAGTCCCGAACAATGGATTGAGCGATATGTCCGCCGGTCCATATCCAAACCCCTGCGGGATCGACATTCCAAAACGATGCAGAGCTCCCGATCCACCCATCGCATTGAACCCAATCCCCCCACCGTTCGGATTGTTCAACGCCGTCCCCTGAATGCGATCACCATGCAAGTTCACATTCATGTAGCCATCGAGATCTTGAATCTTGATGGCTACCAAGGGCTTGAGCAACCGTCCATCCGGAGCGTGGATCGCTGGCAAGTTCGGGTTGATCCAGACACTATCCGCAATCCCATCGCCGTCGTTGTCTACGTCCCACGCCCCCTCAATCATCGCTTGCAAGTAGCTAACCACAGACGAATTGCTCTGCAAGGAATCCACTGTGTAACTTGGAAACGCCGCATGTGGCTTGAAGTTCGGATTCACTGCACGCACTTGTCCATTGACAATCGCTGCGTAACTCATCACCCGCGCTGTCGATGCATCCACCCAACGCAATAGCTCGCTCGTTTCTTGCGCGTTGCTCGGTGCTCCGTAGAGATTTGCGAGGTAATTGATCAACTCAGGGCGATGGAACGACGGTATGATACGTCGGGTCGTTGCATCCACATACGTGTCATGCGAAAGCCAGAAGTCGCGCCAATCCGGAACGTCAATCCCTTCATTGCTCTGACCTTTGAGCAGCCCAAGATCACTAATGCCCGATACACCCACAGTCCCATCGGCATTTGTGACCATGTAATCAGGGCTCTGCAAATAGTCGTAGTTCGGCAACAAAGCCGGTGAAACCTTGGGTCTTCCAACGGGGATCTTCATCAGATCCTTGCCGTCAATGTTTCCAAACCCTTCGGAACCCGTTCGAGTCTCCATCCCAATCGCTGCGTTGTTGAACGCCGCTCCGTTGATCAAACAGCGGTACCCTTGGTACTGCTGCGAAGCCGGATCGTAAAAGAAGAACAAGTTGCGCAGTCCCGCATTGTTCGGTAAACCAATCCAATCTCCTAACTCCCCGGAGAAATTCTCCGTCATCCCGTTGTTGGGATTCTTCCATCGTCCCTCCAATTTCCCCTTGGCCGTCGATAGATCAAGCACAATCGAGTAGTCGTAATCCGTCGCATCCGAGCGACTGTAGGTGTTTGTCGGACCAAGCGGAGTTCCACCCGAGATGTTCGGATCCGGTGTTGTATCATTCACACTTGGAACATATCCAACATACTTGACGATGCGGAATGATTGACCGGTAAGGGGGCCTTCTAACACCGTCATCACGCGGCCATTGTAAGCCCCCTCAATGGGACTCAATGGAACATTCCCGCTGGCCACCGCATTCGGATTCAACGAGATCTTTACCAACTCTACCCCAACGCCATTCGCAGGGGTCAACTTCTTGCACCATCGATCCTGAAACGCATTGATCCCGTTCAAGTAAAACCGATGCCCAAACTGCAGCCGGATCCCTTTCGAATCGTAAATGTCTTCGAGCAAGCCGTGTTGATGAAACGCGCTCTTTTGGTCGCGCGTCCCACGCAACGCCATTTTGAGCACCTCTTCCGACATCCCGCGTACCGACGCCCCCGAATGGTTCGCTCGCACTCGCATCGCTTGCGCACCGGTTCGCGAGGAACTCGCCGAAACCACCCAAGTCACCGCGAGCAACGAAAAGAGTGCCAACATCCCAAGGGCCATCAATAAAACCAAACCCTTGCGGTTGCGATTACGGTTCCAATTACGGTTCCAATTACGCTTGCGTGTTGTCATCGTACCTACTCCTGCGCGTTGCCGAGCACGACCCACATCGACTTTCGATAAGTCCTTGGATCTCAATTCGTTAGTTTGTTGCATGGTGTTGATCCTCTCTCGCTAGGAAGGGTGGAGAGCAAGGCGTTGGTCGGCAGAACTGGAATCCTAAGCATCGCTTAGCGCAATTCCATCTGTCGCTCGTAAACTTGAACGACATCTTTCAAAACCACCGCTTGGATCACCGGAGGAATGTTGTTCCTTCGCAAATCCAAATCGAATGGGAATAACGGATTCGGGTCGTTGGCAATCGAAGGATTATTCGGCTTCGGTGGAACGACCGGAGGATATCCGTGATTGCCATTAAGCTGATAATTTTGCAGCATCTCGATCTCTCGCTCTGTCCAGCCCCACGGCTTGCCACTGAGCTTCAATACCTTGGCTCCTCCGCTACCCGCCGATACCCCTACCACCCGGTACCAACGGTGTATCTGACGTTTGAAATATCGACTTGGCCGCGATGGATTAGCGGTTAACTCGGAATTGAGCCTCGGCAATATTTCTTCATACGAGAATCTCGACATCATCAACCAATTTCCAACCGAAACAGACTCTTCTGTTCCCGACAAGCCTTGGATGGTGACATTGAATGTCCCGGAGTTTAACGCATCGTCCGTCATGTTCACGACGTTAAAGACCAACTCACCGGCTGGAACATTCAACACCGGTGGCGTGGCCCCCGGCACTGCGGTCAC
>JBIJCS010000490.1:0-3831 GCA_044344575.1 Pirellula sp.
TAACTACAGGAAAAGGTCACACTAGACATGATCTCGCCGACGAAAGCGAATGTTGCTCAGATCTTAGCTCGTTGCGTTGAGGGGCATCGGCTGAGTTGCGACGACGCGTTGACGTTACTGCAGAGTTCGGATTTGCCATCGATAGGCCGAGCTGCGCACGAGGTGTCGCTACGGATGCATCCAGAGCCCTACCGCACGTACAACATTGATCGAAATATCAACTACACCAACATTTGTACGGCAGTATGCGACTTTTGTGCTTTCTACCGATCGCCGAAGAGCCAAGAAGGATATGTGTTAGATAGGATAGAGTTGCTAGAAAAGGTACGCGAAACGGTTGCCTTGGGTGGGAATCAAATTTTGCTTCAAGGTGGGTTGCACCCACATTTTAAACTGGAGTGGTACGAGGAGATGTTGCGGGATATCAAGCAACATTTCCCGGATGTGAACATTCACGGGTTTAGTCCCCCTGAGTTGTATCACTTTACGAAGGTAAACAAGCTACCGCTTGAAACGGTGCTTCAGCGATTGAAGGATGCGGGGCTTGGGAGTATTCCCGGTGGGGGAGCGGAGATACTTGTGGATCGTGTACGAAGCGCGATTACTCGTGGAAAAGTGATGACCGATGATTGGTTGAATGTGATGCGGGTGTGGCATCAGATGGGTGGGAACAGTTCGGCGACGATGATGTTTGGACATGCGGAAACTTTAGCTGAGCGAATTGAGCACTTGGATCGTATCCGGCGGTTGCAGGACGAGACTCACGGCTTCACAGCATTCATTTGTTGGACATTTCAGCCGGATAACACCGAGATGAGCCATGTGGCACCGGCAGGTTCGTTCGAGTACTTAAAGACCCAAGCTGTTGCCAGATTGTTTTTAGACAATGTACCGAATATTCAGAGTAGTTGGGTAACACAGGGATTGAAGATAGGTCAGTTGGCGTTGCTGTTCGGAGCCAATGATATGGGATCGCTTATGCTCGAGGAGAACGTGGTTGCGGAGGCCGGTACGGTTCATTTTTTGACGCTCGATCAGATTCGCGACGCCATCAGCGAGTTAGGATTTACACCTAGGCAGCGAACCGTTTTCTATCAATTAGTGGATCCTGAGTTGGAGCAAAGGGCTGTTGAGGCAAATCGGGTAAAGGATTTCAAGCCGAAGCTAGCGGTGCATGGGCTAGGGAAGGACGTTGTTGTACCCTAAAGTTCCCGTGCTTGAGGCTTGTCATTTGTTCGGATTCACCAACGCCACGGGGTTATCGTTCGGTAGAGGATTTCTAGCGAATATCCATTCTTGGATCGGTTTGCCTTGAACGATTTGTTCAAGGACGAAGCGTTCGATACGATCTTCGGTCATTCCTTGGTACCAGTATCCTTCTGGATAGACGACGAGGATTGGGCCGGCTTGGCATATTCTTAGGCATTGCACCTTGGTGCGGTAACAAGCTGTAGGGCCTGTGGAAAGAGAGAGGTTCCGTTCTTTCAGCAGGTCTTTTAGTTTTTTCCAAGCTGCTTTACCCGCTTGATCGGAACAGCAGGATGGGCCGATGCAGAGCAATACGTGCCGGGAGTAATGGCCGATTTTCAGCGACTCGGCGATCGATTCTAGCGAATTATCCATTCAGCCACCAAATCTTCTCAATAGGAATATCTACGAAGGGGGACAATTGGGTAGACATGTTGCAACCTTACCGAAACGAGGCTAATTACCGAGTATGGACTGATTGTCGAGCGGGGGTCTGCAAGCTACACTAGGGCGGTTGCATGATCGCAGGTAATTGCCGGCCTGATGCCAAGTAATTTTACGGCGAATGGGCGGATCACTCCAGCCGATATTTCCCACCCCAATTCCTTCATCCGAAGCAATCCCGTGTCTGAAGAAACAGCAATTCTCAAAGTTGGTGACAAATCCCTATCGATGCCAGTGATTGTGGGGAGTGAAAACGATCGGGCGATCGACATTTCAAAGCTCCTGAAGGAGACGGGGCACATTACCATTGATGAGGGATATGCGAATACTGGCGCGACGACCAGTGCAATCACTTATCTTGATGGCGATCGCGGGATTCTTCGGTATCGAGGGTACCCGATTGAGCAGTTGGCAGAGAAGTGTGACTTCCTAGAGACCAGTTACTTGCTCATCTATGGCGAGTTGCCGACACCGGAACAACTGGAGAATTTCAAGACTGCGATTTCGCACCATACGATGTTGCATGAAGACATGAAGTCTTTCTACAACGGTTTTCCTCGCGATGCGCACCCGATGGCAATTCTCTCGAGTGTGGTCAGTGCGTTGTCGACTTTCTATCAAGATTCGCTTGATCCCCATGACCCGGAACAAGTGGAGATTTCGATTCACCGATTGATCGCAAAACTTCCAACGATTGCAGCGTACAGTTACAAGAAGGCGTTTGGGCAACCTTTCATTTACCCCCATAACTCGCTTGATTATTGTCAGAATTTTCTACACATGATGTTTTCGGTTCCGAGTGAGAAGTACGATCCGGACCCAGACTTTGTGAAAGCCCTAAATCTTCTTTTGATTGTTCACGCCGATCACGAACAAAACTGCAGTACGTCAACCGTTCGCATGGTAGGTTCTTCCGATGCGAATCTTTTTGCAAGCATCTCCGCAGGGATCTGTGCTCTTTGGGGGCCGTTGCACGGTGGGGCCAACGAGGCTTGTGTGAACATGCTCAAGCAGATTGCCGACGACGGAGGCAATGTAAAGAAGTATGTGGACATGGCGAAGGACAAGTCGAGTCAGTTCCGATTGATGGGGTTCGGACACCGGGTCTACAAGAACTACGATCCGAGAGCCAAGATCATCAAAGCTGCTTGCGATATCCTTCTCAAGAAACTGAACTTGAAGGATCCGTTGTTTGACGTAGCGCAAGAGTTGGAGTCTGTAGCGTTGAGGGATCCTTATTTCGTTGAGCGAAAGTTGTATCCAAACGTTGACTTCTACTCGGGGGTGATTTATCGCGCGATGGGGATTCCCGTTCAGATGTTTACGGTACTTTTCGCGATGGGTAGGTTACCGGGTTGGATCGCGCATTGGGTTGAAATGCAACGCAACCCCAACACTCGCATCGGTCGTCCTCGGCAAGTTTACACTGGTCCCCTAACTCGCGAAGTGCGCAAGTAGTCTCGGGCAATCATGCTCGATTTTTCCTTGTTGATTCAGCGTCTTGATGAGACCACCAAGACGCAGGAAAAGCTGGCTGCACTTGTTGACTATTTTCGTTGTACATCGACGTTAGAAGCAGCCCATGCAGTTTATTTTTTGTTGGGGAATAAGTTAAAGCCAACGGTACCGACTCGCGTTTTGCGGCATGCTGCTGCTGTCAGCGGGAGCATTCCTGATTGGCTTTTTGAGGAAACCTATCAATGGGTAGGAGATCTAGCGGAGACTGCAGCGGTCGTTGCGAAGGGGGAGAGTGGGGCTCAGGTTTCGAGTTTAGTGCAAGTGCTTGAAGATTGGCTCAAGCCAATTGTTCGGCAATCCGGAGAAGAGCAACTGAGACGCTTGGTTGAGCTTTGGAGTAGGTGTGAACCGTTCGATCGGTTTGTGATCAATAAGTTGTTGACGGGAAACTTGCGGATTGGCGTGAGTGCCAAGTTGGTTACCAAGGCGCTTGGTCAGTGGGTAGGAGTACCTGCTGAGCATATGCAGCACCGATTGATGGGTGATTGGGAGCCTTCGTCGCAATGGTTCGAGCAGTTGATAGCACCGGAAGAGGGCACCGATCGTAGCAAGGTTCCCTATCCCTTTTGTTTGGCTCATGCATTGCCAGTTGCTTACGAGACTTTGGGGGGAATTGAGCGT